>VFLB01000281.1 GCA_009914645.1 Synechococcaceae bacterium Bin_79_3 | reverse complement strand
TTGTTAAAACTCCCCTTTCGGCCCCGCTACAAAAATTTCAACCAGTGCAATTGGCTGAAAGGGAGTTCAGCCGGCAATTAGCAACAGGAATAATAGAAGCACTTCTTGATCTTTCTAAAGGTACCGCTGCAGAATTAAGTAGAGACGATCAACGGGTAAAAGATTTATGGGTAGGTGCAAGTGAAGCTTTCTGGCATGAACTAGGAAACGCCTTAGGCGAGTCTGCAACTTTAGAGCAGAGTCAAACTCTTCTCGCGGAAATGTTAGAAGAGCTAAAACTTACATATCTATCGGGCATCAATAGCGCGGGTGTTGATGGTTTGCTAAAAAAACTAGAGCAATTTAGCGACGGAGAATTGGTAACAGAGCCTTAAGCGCACCAAGCAAACTGTTTGAACCTTGCCCGGCGCCGTCGGCGGGGCGAGTTCTAACGGTTATGTCTCCGTTAACGCTGGTGCGGCAGCTGAGCCGGTAGCTGGCCGGACGATCGGCCAAGTACACCTCTTCAACATCAGAGCGAGGCGAGAGGTTGTTCATGCCCTCAACCACTTCCATCACACAGGTGCCGCACTGGCCCACACCACCGCAATTATTGAGGTTGTTGAGGCCTTTATAAGGATTGATGCCAGCATCGAGAGCAGCTTTACGTAGGTTTGCCCCTTCAATGCAACCAACCTGCTGGGCTTCTTGCTCAAATCGGATGGTGGGCACGGCGCGAGAATCGTTTAGATGCAAGCCAACTTAACCGGCCGGCTGCTGCAATTTGGCCTTGAGGGCCAGCTTTCCCGCTCTGCCTAACATTTAGAAACTCTGCGTTGCTTCTTAAATATGGAAAATCCACCCCTAAGCCCAGCTTTAAACGACAGGGCGGAACGTCAAATTCCCGGCTATCGCAGCCTGGCTCGCCTTGCAGTGGCGCTCCTAAGTGGTTTCCCTACAGCCGCCATTGCCGCTGCCCCAGTGCTGGTGGTTGGTTGCGGCACCGGCAACGAATTAATTGAGGCAAGGGCGCAAAGGAAAGATTGGCAGCTCACAGCAGTGGATCCTTCCCTAGAAATGCTTGAGGCGGCGCGTCAACGGCTTGGTGGCGACGCCAATCAGGTGGATTGGGTGCAGGGGCCAGTGGAAGACTTACCTGGCAAACAGCGATTTGCTGCTGCAACTGCCGTTCTTGTGCTGCAGGAGCTGGCCGATGATGGCTCAAAATTACAGTTTTTAGTATCCCTAGCTCGATTACTGCAACCGGGAGCCCCTCTTTTACTAATTGATTTGATGGGGGGTGGAAGTGGATTAAACGGCGCCATGGAACTGCAATTCCTTGCTGCCCAAAATCAATTCCAGCTGGCCAGTGGTCTGGAACTTGAATTGAGCCCCAGTTGTGAAGGTGTATTTCCAATCGGTGAAGCCAGGCGATCCGCCTTGCTAAACGCTGCTGGATTTAGCGATCCAATCCGGGTCTTTCAGGCGCTGCAATACGAAGGGGTAGTGGCGCTGCGGCGCCAATAATTAAATCGTTTGTTGATAGCGGGGTGATTTGATCCCCCAGTACGCAACATATAGGTAGCGCTAAGGAAGCAATACCAATGCCTAAACCGGATAACTCAGCAAAAGGGTTAAAGCCCCAACTGTGGGGTTCTCCATTTTGTTCACCATCTGCTTCTAAACCGAGAGTCATACAAAGAAAACAACAACAATCAATTCCGATTACCGGATTTGATCAATTCCATGATGGCAGCAAGAACAGATTCCTGCAGTCATTCGGTTTGGATCAGGCAACATTGCGCTTCAGATCCCGTCTTGTACTTAGATCGGTAGCAGGGGTACTTGTTGATTCTGTGAGAAGTTGACGGATATCTCGCAGCTCCTCAAGGATGCTGCCCAGAAGCTGCTGGGTTGCTGAATAAGGTGAATTAAGAACTTCAACTGTTACCTCTTTGATGCGCAAAACATCGCGAGCAAAGCGGGCCACTTCATTGGGATGAAAAAGTAGGGCCTCTTTTTGGTCGCTGCGATATTCAGGATTGAGCTTGCGGGGGTTGAAAGGAGGATTCAGGTTGCGTGGATCCGTATTTGTGTAGCGGTATACAGATGCTCTTGAACGATTTAATGCCCGCTGCACATCGTCGATTGAAGTGAGTTGATCGCCATTGCTAGGAACGGCAATGGCCTCCTCTGGATTATCAACGCTGTGGGCCACTGAGGATATGGCAACCATGAGACAGCTCTTAGACAGATGGGATTTCGCCAGACGATAGCAGATGCTTTTCGCTCGTCTAGTGCCGAATTGAACCTTATAAAACAAAAAAAATTGACTTTTGTTTTGTTGCTTTCGCGGCTCAGTGATAGCTTCCGTTTCGGCCTCGAATTTCCCTATGCGCGTCTCCCGTTTGCTTTTGGTGACGTTGCGCGACGATCCAGCTGAAGCTGAAATTCCCTCCCATCGCCTTTTGGTACGGGCTGGTTACATCCGTCGGGTGGCATCAGGCATATATGCATACCTGCCTTTGATGTGGAGGGTATTGCGCAAGATTTCAGCGATTGTTCGAGAGGAGATGGATTCCACCGGAGCGCTAGAAACCCTGCTGCCGCAACTTCAACCGGCTGAACTTTGGCAACGCAGCGGACGCTGGACTGGTTATACAGATGGTGAGGGAATCATGTTCAACCTGCGTGATCGCCAAGATAGAGCCCTCGGGCTGGGCCCAACCCACGAAGAGGTTGTAACCACATTGGCGGCAGATCTATTGCGTTCTTACCGTCAATTACCGGCCACTCTCTATCAAATCCAAACCAAATTTCGAGATGAAATTCGTCCACGCTTTGGGTTGATGCGCAGCCGTGAATTCATTATGAAAGATGCCTATTCGTTTCACGCCAGTAGCAGTGATTTAGATGGCACTTATGCAGTTATGGAAGCCGCCTACAAACGTATCTTTGCAAGGTGTGGAGTGAAGTCGCTCGCGGTGGAAGCAGATAGCGGTGCTATCGGCGGTTCAGCTAGTAAGGAATTCATGGTTTCCGCTGCTGCAGGGGAAGACCTGATCTTGATGAGCCCCGACAACAGCTACGCCGCTAACCAAG
>VFLB01000342.1 GCA_009914645.1 Synechococcaceae bacterium Bin_79_3 | reverse complement strand
TCCTCTGCAGTTCAGCCTCATCCTTGGGGGCCATCACCGTGAAATTAGGGATACAACGCAGATACGAAATGTCGTATTGACCCTGATGAGTAGGTCCGTCGGCCCCCACAATCCCGGCACGATCCATCACAAAACAAACGGGAAGGTTTTGAATACCCACATCGTGGATTAGTTGGTCGTAGGCCCTTTGCAAGAAGGTGCTGTAAATGGCTGCAACAGGCCTTAAGCCATCGGCAGCCATGCCTGCTGCGAGGGTAACTGCATGCTGTTCAGCAATACCAACATCTACATATTGCTCAGGTAATGATTTCTGTAAAAGATCTAAACCAGTGCCAGTGGCCATGGCGGCAGTAATTCCGACAATCTTAGAATTTTGTTCGCACAATTTTAGTAAAGTTTGGCCAAACACCTTGCTGTAACTGGGAGGTTTAGGCCTTTTCGCCGGAAAAGACTTACCGGTTGAAAGATCAAAGGCGGATTGAGCGTGATAACCAACTTGGTCTGCTTCTGCATAGGGGTACCCCTTGCCCTTAGTGGTTGCAACATGCACTAAAACAGGGCCTTCACAGCGGTGAGCCGCTTGGAAGGTGCGAATCATCGCCCCAATATCGTGTCCATCAACCGGCCCCATGTAGGTGAAGCCCAGCTCTTCAAATACAGCACCAACTTTGGGCACTGCTAACCGCTTCATGCCCTCTTTTAAACGACTTAATTCAGATGGCAGCTGACCATGCATAAATGGCAAGCTCTTCACTGCCTCTTCTGCGCTGCCGCTAAGGAATTGCACCGGCGGGCTTAAACGCATCCGGTTTAAGTAAGTAGACAAAGCTCCTACCGGTGCTGAAATCGACATGTCGTTGTCGTTGAGCACCACCAAGAATTTCGTTTGGGGCAAATGACCTGCATGGTTGATCGCCTCCAAAGCCATGCCACCTGTAAGGGCGCCATCACCAATAACTGCAACACATTTATGGCTCAAGCCCTGGCGATCCCTCGCTATCGCCATGCCAAGGGCAGCGGAAATGCTCGTGGAAGCATGGCCAGCACCAAAATGATCAAAACGGCTTTCGGAACGTTTTAAGTAACCCGCAACTCCGCCCTGCTGCCTGAGGGTATGGAACTGGCTGTAGCGACCGGTGATCAACTTGTGGGGATAAGCCTGATGGCCCACATCCCACACCACCCGATCGTGATCTAAATCGAGAGTTTGATAAAGGGCCAAGGTGAGTTCCACCACCCCGAGACCCGGGCCAAGGTGGCCTCCAGAGGTGGAAACGGTCTCTAAGTGCTTTTCGCGGATCTGCCGAGCAACTGCCTCCAATTCCTGGATGCTGCTGCCGTGCAATTGATTCGGATGACTCAGCTCGCTGAGGTGCATTCCGCCGGTGCTCTTTGGCTATTGAATCTAGGCCCCCCACACCAAGGCCGAAGATGTAGGGATGAAATGAGGCGTTATGGAGGGCTACTTACAAAGAATCTTGAGGGCACGGGTCTACGACGTAGCCCAAATAACCCCCTTGGAGCTCGCCCCAAACCTGTCGGCACGCCTAGGTCAGCAGGTGTTGCTGAAAAGGGAGGATCTACAACCGGTCTTTTCTTTCAAATTGCGAGGTGCCTTCAACAAAATGGTGCAGCTCACAGTTGAACAACGGCAGCAGGGGGTAATTGCCGCCAGTGCTGGCAACCATGCCCAAGGAGTGGCCTTAGCAGCGCAAAAACTTGGTTGTCATGCAGTAATCGTGATGCCCCTCACTACCCCGCGCACCAAGGTGGAAGCGGTGCAAAGGCGGGGAGCTGAGGTGGTGCTCCATGGCGACACCTACGACGAAGCCCATGAAGAAGCACGGAAATTGGAATTACAACGGGGTCTCTGCTTTATTCACCCCTTTGATGACCCTGATGTGATTGCAGGCCAAGGCACGATCGGTCTTGAAATCCTGCGGCAATGCTCGGAGCCACCAGCAGCCATATATCTGGCTGTGGGTGGTGGTGGCTTGATTGCAGGGGTGGGGGCCTACGTGAAATCCCTCTGGCCCCAGGTGGAAATAATTGGGGTAGAGCCGGTTGATGCCGATGCCATGACCCGTTCCCTTGCCGCTGGTAAACGTATCTGCCTTGAACAGGTGGGCTTATTTGCAGATGGCGTAGCAGTTCGCCAGGTGGGAGTTGAAACTTTTCGCCTTGCCCAACAGGTGGTGGATCGGATGGTAACTGTTGATAGCGACGCTATTTGTGCCGCTATCAAAGACGTTTTTGAAGACACCCGTTCAATTCTTGAACCCGCTGGTGCCCTAGCCATCGCAGGCTTAAAAGCCGATGCATCAAGGCGCCCTAAGGGCCAACAATTGGTGGCGGTGGCTTGCGGGGCAAATATGAATTTTGAAAGATTGCGCTTCGTGGCGGAAAGAGCAGAACTAGGTGAAGAGAGGGAGGCAATGTTTGCAGTAGAAATTCCAGAAGGTCCTGGTCATCTGCGTCAGTTTTGTCGCTTGTTAGGCCAACACAACCTCACGGAATTTAGTTATCGGATGGCGGCAGGAGCAAAAGCGCAGATTTTTATCGGAGTGCAAATTCTTAATCGC
>VFLB01000270.1 GCA_009914645.1 Synechococcaceae bacterium Bin_79_3 | reverse complement strand
TCTCTTGCCCTGGTGGATAAAGTTATGCGGTTTCTTGGTATTGCATGATCCGGTAATTTTTTCATTCTGAGTCCGCATGAACACTGCCAAACCTTATTTTCCGCTATTTCACAAGGCACGAACAACCACTGTGGATGAATTATTAATCTATTAAATTAAATTTAAATAGTAAACTTGAACGTTTTGTATCGTAATTTTAATCCTTAGGTGATGAATCTTGCTGGGATTGATATTAATTTCACATTCTTCACTCAGTCGCTTGTTAGTGATATATGCAGGAAGTAGTGATTCATATTCGCCACTTGGTGAATCGCAAAACTTGTTGAAATTATCATACGATCTTAGAAATTCTGCGTCAATCTCTACTGGATGCTCAAGTAGTACTTGCTTGCCGATTTCACTAATAATATAAATTTCTCGGCGTGGGCGTTTGAGAAGACACGCTTTATATAAAAAGGTTATTGCCCATCCCATCCGATTATTAAATGCATTTTGCGGTCCATTCGGTAGGTGCTGACTCAATACTTCAGCAGTCATTTCAAGATTATCTGCTACGCAATCACGCATCTGAATGGTTGTCATCTCATGCCCGCAACCCATGACCTTGAGCAGAGGCAGCATTAGGGTCTGAAACTGCGGAACATCAATTTTGCCTGCCTCCTGAACACCATTACTAATATTCAAAGTGGGGGAGAAGCTATAGGGCCATTCCGCAGCGTATTGCTGCAGAATGAATTAAACCAACCTAAGCATGTAAATTTACATACCCCCGCAGGTGCTAGAGGGGTTGTCTCTTGCCCCAGTGGATCAAGTTATGCGGGTTCTGGATATTGCAAGATCCGCTGAGTTTTTCATTCTGAGTCCGCATGAACACTGCCAAATCTTATTTCCCGCTATTTGATAAGGCACGAACAACCACTGTGGATGAGAAGGTTTCAGTGCCATGAACGCTCTGAGCCTCACCGCTAAATCCCCTTGCAGGAGGCACTGTACATTTGGTGCGGATGAATTATTAATCTATTAAATTTATATAGTAAACTTGAAGGGTTTGCGTTGTAATTTTAACCCTCAGCTGATGAATTTGACTGGGATTAATCTTAATTTCATTTTCTTCAGTCAGTTGCTTGTTAGTGCTATCGGCAGGAAGAAGTGATTCGTATTCTCTTCCTTGTGAATCGTAAAACTTGTTAAAATCATCATACGATCTTAGAAATTCTGCATCAATCTCTACTGGATGCTCGAGCAGTACTTGCTTGCCGATTTCACTAATAATATAAGTTGCTTTGCGTGGGCGCTTGAGAAGACACGCTTTATATAAAAAGGTTATTG
>VFLB01000054.1 GCA_009914645.1 Synechococcaceae bacterium Bin_79_3 | reverse complement strand
GTGGTGTTAGTTAATGAAGGTTCTGCGAGCGCTAGCGAAATACTTTCCGGGGCACTTCAAGATAATAATCGTGCTATTTTGGTTGGCCAAAAAACATTTGGCAAAGGGCTAGTTCAATCGGTGCGCGGCCTATCAGACGGTTCCGGTATGACTGTAACAATTGCCAAGTATCTAACACCTAGTGGTAGAGATATTCACAAATACGGGATACAACCAAATATCACAGCAAAACTAAGCGAAGATGATGCAAAGAATTTAAAATTTGATCAGCTCGGAACTAAAAATGATCCTCAGTATAAAGTTGCTGAAAATGCATTAACAAAGCAACTAAACGCTGCTAATTCTACAATTATTAAAGCGAAAGCTTTTAACCCAAATACAACAAACTTACCTGCAGCATTAGATACTCAGAATAAAGAAGATTAAGCCGCGCCGCCTACTGGTTGCATGATTCCACCACCAGGATTGGAGTCGTCGTCGTCATTACTGCTGTCTTGCTGGAGAAGCGCATATAAACCAAATCCTGCGCAACCAAGCAGTGAAAGCATAAAACCGATTCCTGAGGAACCAGCGCCAAGGTCTAAAACTGCCCCTAGGCCATCGCTCAAATCAACAATTGCGTTCATTACGGATCGTTAAGCTTGGTAACTGTAACAAACTTTTGCGCAACTGAGGCTTTTAAGCGCTTGGAATCTGAGCAGCCATCTGTTCAAGCCAATTTTTGAGTTCCTCCAGTTGTTTATCGGCTGTTAGCACTCCAAGGCCGCGGGCTAAAACCTTTGCCGTGGTGCCACTACCGGCCTGATAAACAAGCCGTCCGTGCAAATGGCTTGGCAAGCCTTGGCGTAACCGCCGAAAAGCAGGCTCCTCCATCGGGGTTTCAAGGGCAATATTGGGTTTTTCTGGCTTGATCCGCGAAAAACCGCAGCGCTTTGCCAGCAATTTCAACTCCATTACCTGCAGCAGTGATTGCACCGCTGGCGGCAAGGCGCCGTAACGATCAATCCAATCAGTTGCAAGCTGCAGCAATGCTTCTCTGCCATTGCAATCAGCCGCAGCACGATACGCTGCCAACTTTTCGTCTGCTTCGGTGATCCAATCGGCTGGGATAAAAGCAGTAATGGTGAGATCAATCTGGGTTTCATCCACCGCTGGGATGTCTTGGCCTCGAATCTCAGCTAATTCCTCCTGGAGCATCTCCATGTAAAGGTCAAAACCAATCGTTTCCATCTGCCCGCTTTGCTCAACGCCGAGCAGGTTGCCCACGCCGCGGATTTCCATATCACGCATTGCCAGCTGATAACCGCTGCCGAGCTGGGCAAATTCTTGAATTGCCCGCAGTCTTTGGCGGGCCGCCTCCGTTAGTGAGGAATC
>VFLB01000223.1 GCA_009914645.1 Synechococcaceae bacterium Bin_79_3 | reverse complement strand
TTAACTACAGCAAAGCAACAGCACCAAGTGCTGTGCCTTGGGCTGATTCAGGCGTTGAAATAGTGCTGGAATGCAGTGGCAAGTTCAAAACAGCTGAAACCCTTGAGCCTTATTTCCTAAACAGTGCCATCAAGCGGGTAGTGGTGGCTTGCCCTGTTAAAGGGCAGATAGCCGGCGCGGAAGCCTTAAATATTGTTTATGGCATCAATCATCAGCTCTATAACGAGAGCATACACAGATTGGTTACAGCAGCGTCCTGCACCACAAATTGCCTAGCTCCTGTTGTGAAGGTAATACATGAAAACTTTGGAATACTGCATGGCTCGATAACCACCATGCATGATGTTACTAATACTCAAGTTGTGGTAGATTGCTTTAAAAGTGATTTGCGTAGAGCCCGTTCTTGCCTGCAAAACTTAATACCCACAACCACTGGTTCAGCCAAGGCTATCGGGATGATCTTTCCTGAGCTACAGGGGAAACTAAACGGACACGCAATACGTGTGCCTTTATTAAATGCCTCAATTACCGATGCGGTATTTGAATTGAAACGCGCTGTAACTGCGGAGGAAGTAAATGCTGCATTTGAAACTGCCGCCAATGGTGCACTTAAGGGAATTCTGGGTTATGAAACAAGGCCATTAGTATCCGTTGATTATTTAAATGATTCCCGCAGCGCCATCATTGATGGGCTCTCAACAATGGTTATAGATGGCACTCAACTAAAAATTTATGCCTGGTACGACAATGAATGGGGCTACAGCTGCCGAATGGCAGACCTGGTTAGTTACATCGCAGCAGCGGAGAAACACTGATGCGGATGCTCACATCCCTTCAGCAATACGCAATTGTTACTGGTAATTACTGGGCATTCACCCTTACGGATGGAGCGCTGCGCATGCTGGTGGTGTTCCATTTTCACGAACTTGGCTACAGCACCCTTGAAATTGCGTTCTTATTTCTTTTTTACGAATTTTTTGGCATAGTCACAAATTTATATGGCGGTTATTTAGGTGCTCGTTTTGGTTTACGCCTCACCCTATGGACAGGCACTTTAATGCAAGTGGCTGCCTTGCTAATGCTGATGCCAGTGGATGATGCCTGGCCCAAATGGTGGAGCGTTGCCTATGTGATGGTTGCTCAAGCCATCAGCGGTATTGCCAAAGATCTTAATAAAATGAGTGCCAAAAGTGCAATCAAAACAGTTGTACCTGAAACCCCAAATGATCAAAATAAAGGCGATAATCAATTATTTAAATGGGTGGCAATCCTCACCGGATCCAAAAATGCTTTAAAGGGTGTTGGTTTCTTTCTTGGCGG
>VFLB01000336.1 GCA_009914645.1 Synechococcaceae bacterium Bin_79_3 | reverse complement strand
AGCACCGCAACTGTTGATCGCAACTGAAAGGTGTCTTGAATTGTGCGGGCTGCCCGCAATTCATTGTCGCTTAGACGAATGCGAAAACCTCCAGCCGCTTCGCGGCGGTTGCCCTCTGCCCGTTCACCGTCTCTTTGGCCCCTGTCCTGCTCAGGCATTTCGCCGTTACCTATCTCAATAATTTATTTTGACTTATCGCCGGCCCAGCATCAAGCTTCTATCCAGTGGCATTTGAGTTGCATTTGATCGTTGCTGCGGGGCAAAATCAACAATGGCAAACTGCAATGGCCTTGCTCAAGATTTTTGCGGTAGCGCCCAAGTAGATCCAAATAATTGCTGAAATTCCATAGATATTGAGGGTTTTGCTGAGCCTCCCAATAGCGGCGCAGGGCTAGGTGACATGCCTCAGCTGTGAATTCCTCCCAACACAGCCGTTCTGCCTGCTCAGAATTGAGCCCTTGGCGCAACAATTGCTGAAAACGAACCAGCTCTGGGGCATGGGCACTTGCATCCACCGGCAATCGTTTCAATAAATTGGCAACTTCCAACACTTCTAGCCTTAGCCAGCAACGATTTAGCAGTGGCACAGGCAAATTGGCGTTCCAGCTCTTGGCTTGGCTGAGTTGCTTCCAGCAGCAGGAGAGTTGCTGCTGCAATTCAGGAAGCTCAATGAAACCAGGATTGTTCACTTGCGCGAGTAGCTAGATAAATTTGATCAGGAGCGATTTCATTTCGGCTGCTGTGGCTTAGAACTATATGAACCAGTGGCAATCAATGGCCAGCTCGGCATTTTTAAATTCTTGGCGTAATCGCCTCGCCGCCTCTGTGCTTGTTGGAGGCGGATTCAGCATTGCAGGTGGACTGTTCATCAGTGATGTGCTGCATGGCCTCGGGACTCCCTTGAGCTTGGCCGCAATTGCGGGAGCTACTGCTTGGCTGCTGCAACGACGCAAACCAAAATTGGCTGGAAAGCTACCAGCCAATTTTGAGGGTTTGCTTAATCACTGCGACGAATTGCTCGAACAATTTGATTTATTGGGATTACCAATGGTTTCCCATCAATTT
>VFLB01000302.1 GCA_009914645.1 Synechococcaceae bacterium Bin_79_3 | reverse complement strand
TTCTTCGGGCGGTATCTCCGCCTCATTAATAATTTAGCACGCCAGATTCAATGATTCTCGAATTTGATGCACTAATAGCAGGGGCGTAGCCAAACGTTGCTCCAATAGTTGCAGCATTTGATTTGGTTTAAGTGAGCGGCCACTGTTTTCCACCCAACTATCTAAACCGATTTCCACGCCAGTGGGTTTCCATTGATACCAATGCAAATCAAGCAAATATATTTTTAAATCTTTTTCCTTTAGGCGGCCCAATCGATCTTTACAAATTAACGGCAATCGTTCTGCTGCCAGCAGCTCGCCAAGGGCGCCTTGCCAAGCCTCCGCTCTAGGGCATTCAAACCCTGAATGCACCTCGATGCTGAGTCGCCAGCTGGCGGAAACGATCGACTGGGACAACGCGGGCGCATGCACTGCAATTCCGTGGGCACTTATTAGCTGCAGCCCTGGTGGTAGTTGAGGCTGCAAAAGTTCTAGAAATTTTTCAGCTGTAACCTCAGCGCAAAAGCTGAGATCGAACCAATCAGCATGGGCCTCAGCCCCAAGGGGCAAGGCAAGGGCAAGCTGCAACCGCGGCAAAGGGTGGAAGCCACCGCTAAAACTCACCGGCATTCGTGATCGCCGCAAGGCGCGATCAAAAATTCTCACTAAATCAAGATGGCTCAACAAAGCCATCTCGGCAGTTTTTGCAAAACAAACCCGCAACCTGGCCACCTGCTCATCAGGAGGCTTGCGCGGTTTAGCGATTGGGGGTATTGGAAGGGCTGGCACCACTACGTTGTGCCCTAAATTCTCACCGCATACTCCGCAATGACTACAACTTTCAAAGGAGCAATCAGGCAATTGTTGAGCCATTAAGGCTCGCTCAAGATCCTCCTGAAGCCATTGCTTACTTACTCCTGAATCAATGTGATCCCAGGGCAGCGGTTCACGGCAACGCTCTTGGCGCTGTTCAGGGCTAAGGGCCTGAAGCTCAGCCCAAGTGCCCAGTTCCAGGGCCCTATATCGCCCCCCTAATCCTGCCGCCTCAATCGCCCCAATCCAAGCGCCGTAAGTGCGATCAGTGTTCTCAAACCAGGCATCCATGCCGGCGCCTGCTCGCCAGGCGGCTTCAATCACTGGCGCAACACTTTGATCGCCGCGGCCGATGAAATCCTCCATCGCTGAAAGCCGCACATCGGTGAAATTCACCTTCAACGCACGAAATTGTGCAAAACGCTGCTTCAGCAACTGTTGGCGGCGCTGAAATTCCAAAGACGACACGCTGTGCCACTGAAATGGCGTATGCGGTTTTGGAGTGAAATTACTGATGGTGAGGTTGAGCTCCAACCTGCCGATATCGCTCATCTCAGTGCGCAACATCTCAACGGTATCGGCTATGCCATGCACATCGGAATCGGTTTCACCAGGCAACCCAATCATGAAATAGAGCTTCAGCTTGCGCCAGCCGTGCTGCATCGCAGTGCGCACCCCTTCGATCAAATCTTTATCGGTGAGGCCTTTATTAATAATGTCTCGGAGTCGTTGGGTGCCGGCCTCTGGTGCAAAGGTGAGGCTGCCCTGCTTTGTGCCACCAAGGATATGGGCAATATTGCTATCAAAGCGATCGATGCGCTGGCTCGGCAAAGCCAAACTCACGTTGTGTTCTTGCAATCGATTACGCAATTCCACCCCCACCGCAGGTAGGGCTAAATAATCGCTGCAACTAAGTGAAAGAAGCGAAAAATCGCTGTATCCGGTTTTAATCATGCCGGTTTCCACCGCTTCCACCACCTCTTTGGGATCCACATCCCTGGCGGGGCGCGTAAGCATGCCGGGCTGGCAAAAGCGACAACCACGGGTGCAACCGCGGCGGATTTCCACGGTGAGGCGATCGTGAACAGTTTCTACATTTGGTACTAACGCCATGGCGTAGTGCGGCATGGGCGTAGCGGTGCGTCTAAAAACCCTGCGTTTTCCGATGCAGGGCACATAAACACCGGGGATTTCAGCAAGATCTTCTAAAACCGCGCGTCTTGTTAAGCCAACCCCAATCGCTTCCTCTAATACCAAGCCAATTTCAGCAAGTAATTCCTCTCCATCGCCGAGGGCAATGAAATCAAAAAAAGGTGCATAGGGCTCCGGATTACTGGTGGCGGTTTGACCGCCAGCAAAGATCAAGGGAGGTGCATCAGGGTGATCCAGGGGGAGATCACCACGCTGAACAGAGCGCAGGGGGATACCAGCTAAATCCAGCATTTCCAGCACATTGGTGGCGCCTAGTTCGTAGCTAAGGCTGAAACCAAGGATGTGAAAACTAGCGAGGGGGCGTTTGCTTTCCACAGCAAACAGAGGCGCCCCAACAGCTCTAAGCCGTGCCGCTAAATCGGGCGCAGGAAGGTAAGCACGATCGCAAAGCTGCCGCGGTTGAGCATTAAGGATTGAATAAAGAATGATGTGGCCAAGGTTGCTGGCGCCTACTTCATAAACTTCTGGGTATGTGAGTGCCCAGCGCACCGCTGCTTGATCCCAATCACGAGGTATCACACCCCTTTCGTTGCCTAAATAGCGACCGGGTTTGGAAATTCCCGCATTAACTAAAGCAGCGAAGGGAATTGATGGCACGTTGGCAGGAAGGAGCGCCGCCATAGGAGAATTAATGAAGTATTAGAGAGTGCAGTGGTTCAAGTAAACGGCAACTATCTCAAGCTCAAAGCAGGCTATCTGTTCCCCGAAATTGCACGTCGGGTTAGAGCTTTCAGTGACGCCAATCCCTGCGCTGCAATCATCCGCCTCGGCATTGGCGACGTAACAGAACCTCTGCCGCAGGCGTGTCGTGCTGCGATGAAAAAAGCCGTTGATGAAATGGGCACCCGGGATGGATTTAGAGGCTACGGCCCCGAACAGGGATATCAATGGCTGCGAGAAAAGATTGCCAGCAATGATTTTCAAGCTCGCGGCTGCCAGATCAGCGCAGAAGAAATCTTTGTATCCGATGGATCCAAATGTGATAGCAGCAATATTCTCGATATCCTCGGCCCTGAAAATCGCATTGCTGTTACAGATCCGGTTTACCCGGTTTATGTAGATAGCAATGTGATGGCGGGTCGCACTGGCGAGGCCGATGAGCTGGGTCGCTATGGCGGTCTTTCATATTTGCCAATCACTGCTGCTAAT
The DNA here is from genome assembly GCA_009914645.1 of Synechococcaceae bacterium Bin_79_3. GTDB lineage: Bacteria > Cyanobacteriota > Cyanobacteriia > PCC-6307 > Cyanobiaceae > Synechococcus_D. Next base: position 3,392 of record VFLB01000302.1, on the reverse strand, counting down.
GGCTTCACAGCGGAAATACCAACTGAAAAGGTAGATCTGATCTATCTCTGCTTCCCAAATAACCCCACCGGTGCTGTAGCTAGCAAAGCTCAACTAAAAGCCTGGGTTGATTACGCCCGCGCTAATGAAGCCTTGATTTTATTTGATGCAGCTTACGAAGCTTTTATTCAAGATCCCGAATTACCCCATTCAATTTATGAAATTGAAGGCGCCCGCGAATGCGCTATTGAATTTCGTTCATTTTCAAAAAATGCTGGTTTCACTGGCACCCGCTGCGCCTTCACTGTGGTGCCCCGCGGCTTAATGGGTAAAGCAATAAATGGCGAAAAAGTAGAAATTTGGGGGCTATGGAACCGGCGCCAGTGCACCAAGTTCAACGGCGTTAGCTACATCGTGCAACGGGCAGCGGAAGCGGTTTACAGCTCAGAAGGAGCTGCTGAAGTAAAAGCGCTGGTGGCTTTTTACATGGAAAATGCCGCAATCATTAGAAACGCCCTTAGCGCCGCAGGGCTGCAGGTGTATGGCGGCGAACAGGCACCTTATGTATGGATAAAAACCCCTGAAGGTTTGGATTCCTGGGGATTTTTCGACAACTTGCTTTCCGGTGCAAATGTGGTGGGCACACCAGGCAGTGGCTTTGGGGCAGCTGGTGAGGGCTATTTCCGCCTATCGGCTTTCAATAGCCGCGCCAATGTGGAAGAAGCGATGGCAAGGCTAAAAAAGCTATTGGTATCTCCATAAACCCATATCGCGGCCAACGCTTGCCTAGATTTTTAAGCTGTTATGTGCGACTTGGCCAAGATGACCAATCTGCATAAGGCTTCCCAATCGCCAGAAGGCAACCCAGGTGGTGTTGCGGTATTGGAAAAGGCCCCCGAACGGGTGCGCAAACCGTCGCCCCGCTACAAAGTGCTGCTCCACAACGACCCGGTTAACAGCATGGAATATGTGGTTACCACTTTGCGGCAGGTGGTGCCATCACTCAGTGAACAAGATGCCCTCGCTGTGATGCTGGAGGCCCACAGCACCGGCGTTGGCCTGGTGATTGTTTGTGACATTGAGCCCGCTGAGTTTTACTGTGAAACTCTTAAGAGCAAAGGTTTAACAAGCAGCATCGAGCCAGAGGAGTGATGGCTTGGCTTAACACCCTGCTCTACCCAGCGGTGTTGGTTGCCATTTTCCTGGGTTTTCAAGCCCTGGGGGCCGCGCCAGCGTTGGCGGCGTTGCCGGCACTGCTGGCTTTATTAGTGAGCCTGCCGCTACGGGTTAAGAATCTATGGGGGGAAAAGCAAGCCTGGGTGAGCTTGGGGGTGGTGGCTTCATCACGAAAAGATGTGTTCAAGGCGCTGCTACGGGGCCTAATCAAGGCAGTGCTGCTTTTATTGGTTCTTTTTATCGGCCTGTTTTTATCTGGCCAAATCAAATGGCAGCAGGAAATTAGCGCTGGTTTAATACTCAACGGTCTTGCCCTTGGCCTTGGGGTTGGCTTTGCCGAAGAATTGTTATTTAGGGGATGGCTACTGGGGGAACTGGAATTTCGCTTTGCTTCTAGGGCTTGGGGCAAGAGCATTGCAATGGTTTTACAAGCCCTTGTGTTCAGCCTGGCCCATACCAGATTCAACCTGCCCCTGGCTTCCTTATTTGGGCTGTTAGGTGGCCTAACCCTGCTGGGGCTGGCCTTGGGCTTACAAAGACGAGCCGATGGTGGCTTGATTTGGGGGGCAGTTGCACTCCATGGCGGCTTGGTTGGTGGCTGGTTTGTATTAAATCAAGGTTTAATTGGCCAACAAGAAGGAAATCCAATCGGTGGCTTGCTGGCTTGGATTCCTTTGTTGTTGTTGATTTGGGTACGGCGTCGCTGGTGGTGAATCAGCGCACTGCATTTGCGAGGGCTTTACGGCCCTCTACAGGTGCGTGGAGTGCTTCATCCAGAGGAGCTAGGCCGTAATCGCGTTCAAGTAATGCCATTACTGTGCGGCCAAAATCCTCAGGGTTTGTGGCAAATGCTTCTAAACAAACCCGGCCAAAACTGCTACCCATTGGTTCTGGATTCCAAAGCAGCTGGCGCGCCGTCCAGGGCATCATGCTCATCGGGTTGTAGCCCGGTTTGATCAAGCCCTGCTCAAACCCGTATTGCTCTAAATGAGTGTGGGGTTGTAAGCCGATAAAGAAAATTGCTGGTTCAACTTTATCAGCGCCAAAAATACTTTCTAATTCTCTGTGATAAGCAACAGTTTGGCGGATAGTTTCAGGTCTTTCATCAATTACGTTGAAGGAATAATTCACCGAAACATGCTCTTTGAACCCAGCCCGGGCCAGTAGCCGGCAGTTTTCCAGCACGATGCGAAGGTTATAACCCATGCGCATCTTGCGTACTAGTTCTTGGCTGCCGGAGGTAATCCCGATTTCGAAATAATCCATACCGGTTGCCACCATTAGTTCCGCCAACTCCGCATCAAGATTATCGGCACGAATGTAGGCGGCCCAACGAATATTTTTCCAGCCTTGAGCTTGAATCGCTCGCAGCAACTGTTTTGCATCTTCGATATATCTGCGGGCGGGAATAAACTGCGCATCTGTAAACCAAAAACTACGCACGCCGCGGTTGTAGAGCTGGGCCATCTCAGCAATCACCTCATCTACGGGATTCACCCGTACTGCTTTGCCTTCTACAACTGTGTAAACGCAGTAGCAACAGTTATGGGGGCAGCCCCGCTTGGTTTGTACGCCCACATAAAAATCACCGGCTTCTAGATACCAATTCAATTGGGGCCAGATCGATTCGATATATGTGTAATTACAAGCACTTTTATCCATTCCAGCCGGCTGTTCATGGATCAAACCAGGGCGTGGGTTTTCACCCACCACAAAACAACGTTCGGTTTCTAAAGATTCACCACGAATCATCTTTTCAAGCAGGGGCTCCCCTTCTCCAACTGAAACAACGGTGCCTTGAGGTAATTGCTTAGCCAGTTGCTCATAAAACACACTCACAGCACCACCGCCGAGCACGAGGCGAGCAGTTGAGTGATATCGGCGGGCCCAGCGCAAACCACTGCGAACTAAACGCAGATTGCGCCACAGATCTCCGTAAAAAGAAGCCATTAATTTCAAACCACCGAAGGCTCCCCTTAAACGCCGGAACAGCCCCTTGCCGTAAAAAACCTCGAATGAATGTTGGAGGGGATTGCCGCCTCTGCCATCCACTGGGGCATAAATCTGGATATCGCGCCAAGAAAACACAACAAGTGTGGGTTTAAAGGCATCAATGGTTGCCTTCAAAACCCGCTCCACGTCTAAAACGGGCACAGCTGCTAGATCCAAAAACCGTTGCGGCAAAGCTGGAAAAAGCTTGTGGAGATGATCAGCCAAATAGATAGGTCCGATCGGAA
>VFLB01000114.1 GCA_009914645.1 Synechococcaceae bacterium Bin_79_3 | reverse complement strand
TGATTACAGTATGATCATTTTAAAGCATTTAACACAGCATTTAATAGATTCTATGCTATGATTTGAGTGTTGAGGGGCAAGAGGTTCATAGAAACCCGCCCCTTACAACCATTCCCCAATACTCATAGAAGTTCCAGCACTGCCAGAATTGATTTATTCACATTCAAAGAAATGACATCTGATCACCCTGACGCACCAAAACAATTTGGAATACGGATTTCAGATGAAGTAATGGAATTAGTTTCTGCTATTCAAGCGGTGCGAAAAATCAATAATCAACCCATAACACTTGCTGCTGTTGTGGAAGATTCAATCAAATGCCACTACAACCGACTTCTCAAAGAAGGAGCAATTCCAAATGACGCCACCAATCAACCGAATTGATCTTGAGCGGGTGCTTAAGACCCTCCCACCAGAAACTCAAGACCTATTTCCTCATCTAGCAAACCTAACTGCGATAGAACTACTCAAAAGAAGAGTATGGATATCAACGCAACTCAAATCATTAGAGCAAGAACGCATGGCAATTGATTTAGAAATAGAAGAGACCTATTCAAATGCTGAATTAAAATTTGGTATTGCTATTACAGGTGGTTGGATAATGAAATCAAATACACGCACCAGTTGGGAATACACCCCTGAAGTCATAGAAGAGATAAAAGCAATCCAAAAGCAAGCGCAACAAGGAGGAATGGCAAATGAAATCAAAACCACTCACCTGCGTTTAATACAGCATTACACCTAAAAGCAAGTATTATATGCTATAATTAGAGCACTGAACTCCACAGAGAGTCAATTTAATGCTAAAGACCACCAGCAACGGCACTCAGGCAACCACTGCCATCAAGTTTTCTTTAAGACCCACTGCTGAAACCCTGGCAGATCTATCACGCCCGATTGATCCACGCCATCTCAAGACCAGAAAACAAGGAAGCGCAACTCTTACCTATTGCCCCTGGAACACAATTGCCCGGCACTTACATCACCGTGCTCCTGGGTGGTGTTGGGAGGTTCAATCAGTCCAAGCAGTTGGCAATGCCGTTGTGGTCACTGGGCG
>VFLB01000252.1 GCA_009914645.1 Synechococcaceae bacterium Bin_79_3 | reverse complement strand
CGAAATTGTGTTGAACAAAAAAGAAAGTTATCATTATCGCCGCAGATAGCGTCATAACAATGCTGTAACTGCCCCAAAACAAACCAAGCCCAAGCCAGCTACCCATTGCCAGCCATAGCGCTACTACACATATGTTATTTCCAAGAATATGCCAAAATTCTGAAGCTGTATACCAGTGTCTGCTGCGATGGTTAGAAATTAATAAATTCCATTTAGAGAAACCATTCTTTCCAATATGGCGAATAGAATCAATCAAAAAATCTAATGAACCCAAAATAAGAGCAAGCCTTGGTTTTATGATTAAGTAAAAGAATCCTCCCGGAAGCAACATTAAGGGATGGCGCAGTAGCCGGTATGAGAATTTTTTGAAATTGTTATAACTATCATATTCGTCACTTGTGATTAATGCCGATGGGCCACGATATAAATCCCAGTTTCCATTATGACGGTGGTGGTATGCATGGCCTCGAGACCAAGGATGTTGAGGTATTGCGTTGACCACACCAAGCATAAAGCCGATTAAGTGATTTAGATATTGAGTGCGAAACAAAGAAAGATGCCCGCAATCATGCATCAATGAAAAACAACGTGATGAAAATAATACTAATAAAATTAGAACTGGAATTGTTAACAAAAAGGATATGGATGCAAGGCTCGGGAGCAGATACCAGAGCAAAGCAATCGGCAAAATTGTTGAAAATATTTGCAGCCAGGCCCTAAAATTACTTCGCAGTAGATAGGGGCGCAACGCGAAATCTCGTTTGCGAGCTGAAATTGAAGTTTGGCTTAGGGATGCGGAAGTCAGATTGGTTACGGAGAGAGCTTGCAAAATTTGGCGGACCAAAATCGCTTATACATGATATTTTATCGTCTTTTTATCCAATTTGAAGGGTTAAAACGTGCAATGAGCTTTTTTTCTGCCCCGGGCCTAAGGGGCGTTGGAGCAAGCTTTACTGACATCACTCTATATGGCGTTATTTTGCGCCTTAATTAAGCAGCTGCATATTGATACTCAAAATTAACGTAGTGGTTTTGGTTGAACGTCTGTAGGGAAATCAACACCTATTATCTGGTTTTTGTTATTTAAGATGATAAAAAGGCTATCGCTTAAACGATTAAAATCAGTTTCCACTAATACTAATTTGCTGTCTGAAGTGTGATCTGCTTCTGTTACTTTGCGAATTTGTTGAAAGTTTCCGGTTACCCGTTGTAGTTGTTGCCATCTTTTTTGCAAAGCGCCAGGTGACAGTTCATTTTGAAAATCAAGGCTTAAAAAACTGCGGGCCGTGATGAATTGTCCCTGGCTTATTGCTTTTACAAATCCTTCTGCAACTTTGGTTGATGGTTGCCCAGCAGCGTTTAAAAGCTGCGCTTGCAATAATCCCTTGGCATTAAGAACAAGTGTTACT
>VFLB01000246.1 GCA_009914645.1 Synechococcaceae bacterium Bin_79_3 | reverse complement strand
GCTACTAATTGATTTTCAGATCATTCTGCGAACGGTGGGCGTTGTGCTATTTCCATCCGATAAAGGCGCTTACTAAAATAATAACAATAACTAGCCATTCTAACGCAATGATTTCATTTAGGCGCAGGATTTGAATTACATCAGCGGCTTGAACTTCTCTGCCACTTTCATTAAGTAGCGGTTTAATAATTTCAACCCCTTCATAGTGATTAACGCCTCCCATTTTTACGCCAAGCCTACGGGCGTAAGCGGCTTGGGATACCCCAGCGTTTGGGGATGGATCTGGTTTGCCATCTCTCAGTGCAGCGCTTAGCTGGCCAAGGCTTAGGGCCATAAGGCGGCAGGGCAACCAAACCAATAGGTCGTCGAGGCGGGCGCCTGCCGTGCCCAGCCAGCGCAATTTGCCTGTGCGATAGCCCAGCATTGAATCCAAGGTGCTGCTTGCTTTAAATCCCCAGGCCAAGGCCAATGGCCCTGGAGCAGACATGAACCCAACGCACCACAGAACTGCCCCCAACAGCAGCCAAAATAGTGGCGCAAATAAGCCGTCCACTGCATTTTCACTGGCGGTTTCAGCTGTTGCCCGCAGGATTTCACTGCTGTTAAGCCCTGCTGTATCGCGACCAACAAGCCAGCTCAATTGTTTGCGGGCAAGGCGAAGATCCTCCGGTTGCTGCCCTAAAGCTGCCAATACTTCTTCCGTTGCTAAGGCCAGGCTGCGCCCCGCTAAAGCGCTGGCCATTCCAATAATTAATAAGGGGCTTGTAGCTGGCTGCCATATCGCTAGGCGCTCGATCCCCCAACCAGCGGCAATGCTGCTCCCCACCACCAGAGCGGTGATCGCAAAGCCCGCTGAGCGCAGCCTCCAGGCGTTTTCACCGGCCCAGGCTTCTGCCCAAATACGCAGTAAGGAAATCGCAGCGCCCATTGCCATTACCGGGTGGTAAAAGCGTTTCGGATCCCCCAGCAGCCGATCGAGGCCACTGGCAAGAGCCACCAGTAGCAGTGGCCAGATCAGGCCGTTTTCAGCCAACTGAACATCGAGCGCAGGCCAGTGCCCACCTGCTCAATTGGGTGCTGGGCATCACGCTCGCGGATTTTGGTCATCTCTGGCTTGCCGGCATCGCACTCGGCCACGAAGTTGCGCGCGAAGGTGCCATCTTGAATATCGCTGAGAATCCGCTTCATTTCCGCTTTGGTATCAGCGGTGATCAAGCGCGGACCACTTACATAGTCGCCGTATTCAGCTGTATTAGAGATCGAATCTCGCATTGCGGTGAGGCCGCCCTTCACCATTAAATCAACAATTAGCTTCACCTCATGCAGGCACTCGAAATAGGCCAGCTCGGGCTGATAACCAGCTTCCACAAGGGTTTCGAATCCAGCTTTTACCAATTCGCTAAGGCCGCCGCAAAGCACGGCCTGTTCACCAAAGAGGTCTGTTTCAGTTTCTTCTTTGAAGTTGGTTTCTAAAATGCCGGCGCGGGTTCCGCCGATGCCTTTGGCGTAGGCCATGGCCAGCTCGCGAGCATGACCGCTGGCGTCTTGATGGATGGCAAATAAAGCCGGTACGCCCATGCCGTTCTGATATTCCCAGCGCACGGTGTGGCCGGGCCCCTTTGGAGCGATCATCACCACATCCACATCCGTTGGCGGTTTGATCAATTCGAAACGGATGTTGAAGCCGTGGGCAAAGCTCAGAATTTTGCCCGCATTGAGATGGGGGGCTATTTCAGCGTCGTAAACAGCCTTCTGGAATTCATCGGGCAGCAGCACCATGATCCAATCGCCCTTGGCGCAGGCATCGGCCACACTTAATACCTCTAAACCGTCTGCTTTCGCTTTTTCGGCTGAGCGGCTGCCTTCGTAAAGGCCCACCACCACATCAACGCCACTGTCTTTTAAGTTCAGCGCGTGGGCGTGGCCTTGGGAGCCGTAACCGATGATGGCCACCGTTTTAGCGTTGAGCAGATCAAGATCAGCGTCTTTGTCGTAGTAGAGGGTGGCCATTCGGAGTAACGGGCGGCATAAAAACTGAGCCTACCCAAACGCCCCTCTTAGGCCTCGCTTGGGTTGCTGATCACCCGATCGATTAGGCCGTATTCCATCGCTTCTGCGGCACTAAGGAAATAGTCGCGGTCGGTGTCTTTTTCCAGCTTTTCTAAGTTTTGACCCGTCATTTGGGCTAACTGTTGATTTAGCTGATCTTTGAGGCGCAGAATTTCACGGGCTTCGATTTCAATGTCGCTTGCTTGCCTTTGGCTAGTGCCACCTAGGGGTTGGTGAATCATGATTCGGCTATGTGGCAGAGCAAGCCGTTTTCCCTTAGTGCCTGCAGCTAATAGAAAGGCCCCCATGGATGCCGCAAGCCCTACGCAAATAGTTACAACATCTGATTTCACATATTGAATAGTGTCGTAAATAGCAAGCCCTGCTGTTACTGAGCCACCGGGAGAATTGATGTAGAGATAGATCGGTTTGCTGCTGTCGTCTGAATCTAGATAAAGCATTTGAGCTACCAAGGCGTTGGCAACTCCATCGTTTACCTCTTGGCCAAGAAATAAAATTCGCTCAACACCGAGGCGGGTGTAAATATCAACCCAGCGCTCGTATTGGCTGCCGGGAAGGCGGTAGGGAACGCTGGGGGTACCGATAGGCATGGTGGTTAATCAGTGGGTTGGTGGTTTCTAAACGGCTTGATGATGAAGCGTTAGCTGGGAAGATCTTTACGGCTGCTCAAGACCCGATCAATCAGGCCATATTCGAGTGCTTGCTGGGGTGTGAGGTAAGTCATGCGGTCTGAATCTTCTGCTAATTGTTCAGGGCTGCGGCCGGTATTTATAGAAAGCATCTCAAGCATTGTGCGCTTGTTTTGCAGCACTTCTTTAGCCCTAATTTGAATATCTGTGGCTTGTCCCCTGGCGCCACTGCGGGGTTGATGCAGCACGATTGAGGCATTTGGCAATGAAGCCCGTTGCCCCTTGGTGCCTGCAGAAAGAATCATTGCGGCAGTTCCCATGGCCTGACCGATGCAAATTGTGTGCACAGGTGGTTTCACGTATTTAATCGTGTCGCAGATTGCAAAAGCTTCCGTTTCAAAGCCGATCGCGTCTCCTGAATACCAACTGGTGCCGGTGGAATTGATATAAAAGAAAATTGGTTTATCGGGATTGTCAAATTCAAGGTAGAGCAATTGGGCAATTATTAATTCAGTAACGTCGATTCCCATTTGACGCTTTGCATCATCGTCTGAAAACAGGGGCAAACCCAAATAAACGATGCGTTCTTTCAGCAGAAGTGATGGCAGATCTGGGGGTGGCGTGCGGAATGAACTGCTTCCCCCTTCTGAATAGGGAGCTGATACTGCCGAAACCATCAAATAAGCGCGAAGGCAATGAGCCTAGCGAGGGTCGGTGGCACGGGCGAACACCATCCGCCCCGCAGGAGTTTGCAAGGCCCCTGTTACCGCCACCTCTCGCCTCTCGCCAATGCTGCTGCGGCCACCTTCCACCACCACCATCGTGCCGTCTTCCAAATAGCCCACTCCTTGTTGCGGTTCCTTGCCCTCCCGCACGATTTTTAGTTGCAGCAAATCACCGGGTTGCACCTCAGGCCTAAGCCTGATTACCAATTCACTCAGATTGAGGGGCCGTATGTTTTGCACTTGAGCTACCTGGGCCAAGTTGTAGTCGGTGGTGAGTAGCAACCCGTTTGTATCCGCTGTGAGTTTCAATAATTTTTCATCTACCCCAGCCCCCTCATAACGGGTGTTGTTCACCACAAGCCGCCGGCCATATTGCTGACGCATTTCAGTAAGTAATTTCAAACCGCGGCGACCCTTACCTCTTTTTTCGGCGTTACCGGAATCAGCAAGTTGCTGCAATTCATCAATTACGCATTGGGCCACGATCACCTGGCCTTCCAAAATGCCGCAATCAACCAAACCTTGCACCCTGCCATCAATAATCACGCTTGTATCAAGGATTTTGGGGCTTGCTGGTTGCAACACCCCATCAGCCACCAGCATTGCTTCATTGCTACTCGGTATAAACAAACGCAGCAAGGTTCTGCCGTGCACCTCGGCCAAGTTGTAACCGCTCACCCCGAAAAACACATTGCTCAGCACCGCCGCCAGCGGTTTTACAAATCCCACCTCCCAGGGCAGGGGTAACAACAAAATTGGAGCCAGCAGCAGATTTGCAACTAACAAACCAAGGATTAAACCCACTGCCCTGCTAATTAATAAATCGGTAGGCATAGTGCGCACCTGACTCATTAATTTTTGGCGCAGCTGCTGAAATAACAGCCCTGCCACAACACCAAAAAGGGCGCCAAAGCCCCCCAATACCCAGCGCAGCCCATCCAAATTGCTGACCTGCAGCAGCAGTCTTTCTGGCAGCAAATCCACCCCCAGCCAGCCTGCAGCAGCGCCGGAAACCAAAAACAGCAGCAGGATCAGTGCATTCACCAGAGCAACTGTATTCACATGAGTGTGCCGCTTCCGCTCCATCGGCGCATGCCTCGCAGTTTGTATGTGCATATCCCCTTTTGCCATCGCCGTTGCTTTTATTGCGATTTCCCTGTGGTTCCCCTTGGTGATCACGCTTCTGGAGCCACATCAGGCTCTGTTAACAACTATCTCCAGCAGCTGTATTGCGATCTAGATGCGGCCCCTTTGGGCCCTCCCCTTTCCACTGTTTATATCGGAGGCGGCACCCCTTCATTGCTTTCCGTAGCTCAAATCAGTGGCCTGCTTGATCGGGTTGAAACTAAATGGGGCTTAGCGGCAGATGCAGAGTTAACGCTTGAGATTGATCCCGCCAGTTTTGATCAGGCTTGGCTTCAGGCGGTATTGCAACGGGGTATAAACCGCTGCAGCCTTGGTGGGCAGAGCTTTAACGATGAGGCGCTCAAGCGGCTGGGGCGCCGCCATAGCGCTGCCCAGTTGCGCCAATGCTGCGCTTGGTTGCGTGAGGCTGAACTATCAGGCCTTTTATGCAGCTGGAGCCTTGATTTGATTTTGAATCTGCCCGAGCAATCGGCTCATAACTGGCAAGAGGAACTCAGCTATGCCCTGCGGGAAAGGCCCCCCCATCTTTCCATCTACGACTTAGTAATCGAACCAGGCACAGTTTTTGAGTGGCGTGAACGCAGGGGAGATTTGCAACTGCCTGATCTAGACAGTGCTGCTGAACGCTTGGAGTACACCCATCGGCGCCTTGCTTCTGTGGGCTATGGCCACTACGAAATAAGCAATTGGGCTCTGCCAGGCCACAGTTCACGGCATAACCGGGTGTATTGGGGTGGAGCGGCTTGGTGGGCCCTTGGCCTCGGTGCCACAGCTGGTGCTGGCGCAGAACGGCTGGCGCGTCCGCGCACTAGGGATGCCTATGGCCAGTGGCTTCTGCAGCAGCCTGGCCAGCAGGTGGCAGCAGGTATTCATTTGGGATCCTTGCCCCCTCTGGAAGATCTGCTGCTGGTGGGGCTCAGGCGCCGAGAGGGGGTGAATCTGAACTGGTTAGAGGCAAGTGGCGCCTGGTGCGGCGATTCCCCAATGGAGGAGGAACTAAGGGAGGTGATGGCCCCGTGGCTGGCCCAAGGCCTAGCGGAACTGGGGCGCGAACGTTTACGGCTGCTGGCGCCCCAAGGCTTCAACCTCAGTAATGCTGTGTTGAGAGATTTATTCGCCTGGTTGCAACGAGGCAACCCAGCCCTTGAGGGCTTCGCTGAAGAGTTGCCGGCCCGGCAACAAAGCGCTTGAAAATGGAGGTTGAGCAGCTGTAAGACCGAGTAAGTCGGCGGTTACCCGCACCTGCCCATCGCAGTTGTCGCCGGCACCGATGCCAATTACTGGCAGCTCTAATTCCCGCCTCAATTGGCCCGCCAGAGTGCCTGGAATGTGCTCCAGAACAAGGGCAAAACAGCCTGCCTGCTCTAGCTCGTGGGCTTTGCGTAGTAGCCGCTCCTGGGCCACTGGATCGGTGGCTTGGCGGCGGTAACCGAGTTGCCGAACCGATTGGGGTGTTAACCCCAGATGCCCCATCACCGGTATGCCGCTACGCACCAAACGGCTGATCACTTCAAGCGTTTCAGGTTCTGCTCCCTCTAACTTCACGCCAAGACAATTTGTTTCTTTGATAAAACGCCCAGCCGCCGCCATTGCCCGATCAGCGCCGCATTGATAACTCAAAAAAGGTAAATCGCACACCATGGGGGTGTGGGTTAAGCCTCTATCTACCGCTGCAGCGTGCTGAAGCATCGCCTCCAGCGTTACGGGCAGGGTGGTGGTATGGCCTAGGGCCACCATGGCAAGAGAATCCCCCACCAGCACTAAATCAACCCCCGCGGCTTCAGCCCATTGGGCACTCATCGCATCCCATGCAGTGAGCACACTTATGGGCACACGTTCCTGCTTTAGGCGTAGCAGTTGATTGCCCAGTTGGGGGGGGGTGAGGCTCAAGGCGGAGGGGCTGCCAGTGCCTGCTATTGCTAACATGAAAGGGATTCGGATCCATGCGGCTCCGACGCCTAAATCTGGTCAGATCCGGAAGGCAGCAGCCACACGGGATGCTCGAAGCAGGCGTGGACTCCGGGTCACCTAATTCTCGGCGCGATTTTGGCGTTGGAGCAGAAAAGAAGGAATTCGAACGCCATTGCCGTCGGCTTCATCTCCGTTGCGGCTTGGGTTGGTTGATCCAGTTTCAAGCAAGCTGTTTTGCGCTAGGCGTTTGGGAACGTAGATACCACCACCTTCAAATCCAGTAGCAATCACCGTTACATGGATTTCACCTTCCAACTGATCATCAACAACAGCGCCAACAATGATGTTTGCTTCCGGATCCACCACGTCGTAGATCACTTCAGAAGCGGTGGTCATGTCTTCCAAGGTCATGTCGCGGCCGCCACTGATATTGATAACAACACCCTTAGCTCCATCTATTCGAGCTGATTCGAGCAACGGGCTGCTCATCGCAGCCATCGCGGCCTCGGTTGCCCGTGAGCGACCTGAGCCGATGCCAATTCCAAGTAATGCGGTGCCGGCGCAGGCCATCACTGAGCGCACATCGGCAAAATCCACATTCACGAGGCCTGGTTTTGTGATGATGTCGCTGATGCCTTTAACGCCACTGCGCAGTACTTCGTCTGCGGCACGAAATGCTTCCTGCAAGGGAGCTCCCGAAATTGAATCCCGCAATCGATCATTTGGAATCACGATCAACGTATCTACGTGCTCAGCTAAGCGAGCAATGCCTTCTTCCGCCTGACGCATTCGCTTACGGCCTTCAAAGGTGAAGGGTTTCGTAACGATGCCAACGGTGAGGGCTCCAGATTCTTTAGCTACCTCAGCAACAATCGGTGCAGCGCCGGTGCCGGTGCCGCCCCCCATGCCAGCGGTAATAAAAACTAGGTCGGTGCCCTCAAGAGCCTGCTGTAATTCGATCCTTGATTCTTCTGCTGCTTTCTGGCCGATCGCTGGATTTCCGCCTGCACCAAGGCCGCGGGTGAGCTTCATGCCGAGCTGCACCCTTTGATTTGCTGATGCGTTCAACAGAGCTTGGGCATCGGTATTGAGCACCCAAAAGCCCACGCCATGCAGATCAGAAGCGATCATGCGATTTACGGCATTACTGCCACCACCGCCAACACCGATCACTTCAATCCGGGCGCTTTGACTCGGCACAATTCCTTGCCCAGCTATGGAGCCGTTTTCAATTGTTGAGCCACGCCCTGCCGCTGCAATTTTTGCTTCAAAGCTCTCCATTGAGCGGCTGTAAATTAGTGGCGTTTTTATTATTCCAGATGTACCGGTTCAGGCCTTGATATCAAGACATCTTGGTTTCAAACAATACATTTTTTGCTGTTTCTTGTGTGGGTTTCCCAGTTAAATCCAGTTCGTTCTTAACTCGGATCACGTTTAAGAGGAGCTGCCATAACCAGTTCGGGATGCTCAGGATCGCTTAGATCCAATGCCTTAGCGCCAAGAGCTCCCGGCGCGCGATTTAACTCTTTGGATAGATGGCTGAGCACCTGCACGCGCCGGCCAAGCCTTTCGTCGAGCGGGCCAAAGCGCACCAATC
>VFLB01000007.1 GCA_009914645.1 Synechococcaceae bacterium Bin_79_3 | reverse complement strand
TGAGGGATGAGTAGAGGGCTCACCCCTATGGGGTTCGTCCCTGTGGTGTTTGCCCCTTTTGGGTTTGCCCCTTTGGGGTTGGCAGATACCAGTTGGCTAAACATCAAGCAGCAATCGTGGCGGTTAAACCAACGTGCATTCCTTCTGGTGTTACTGGTATTACGTCTGCTTTTGCAAAACACACCGCTGGTAAATCAAGATCTGCAAGATCAGCAGCATCAAGTGTGATGTTGTGACCGCACAGGTACGCTTCTACCCGCCCGCCTTCTGCTGGCAATGCAACAGTTGTTGCTACCACCCAGGTGCCAATAGTTCCATCACGCAAAAGGGGCGCAAAAGATACCTTTACTTCAATTGGCATTTCACTGCCAGGGTTATTGGCGACAAGAGCAAAACGAGATGCAGCATCAAGTTTGGTTTGCAGCATTACCTCTTCTCCTGAAAGGTAAGTGCGTTCGCTATTGCGTATTGCACTGCGATTTGTCCAGCCAACCAAGGTGGTTTCAGCGTCAATTAATGGGTTGCCGTTTCCATAATTCATGGTGGTTCTCCTTATGCGCTAGCAGCGCTGATGTTGTAGAGGCGACCAGCAGCGCGGTTTTGCAATACAGCAAATCCCACATACCAATCCACGCGGGTGCGAAATACAGGAGCATCAGGCACTTCACCTAGATCCCTTACGGAAATGCCATAACGGCCTTGAAAAGGTCCTTGCAGTCCGGTTACGCCTTGATCACCAAAAGTGCAGCAATAAATTGAACTGGTGCCGCCTGCTTCGTCGTAACCCATAACCTCGATACCTTGCGCGTCGCGATCAACGCAAACGATCTCGCAATCTTGATAACGAGCAACACTCATCCCATAGGAATTCGTGCTCGTTTCATACACCCCACCATTAGCAGTGCGGGTAAGAGCATTTAATTGGCGTTTCATCGCCTTACTCATTACCAGCACCTTGGTAGCGCCATAACCATTGACGTTATCGATCAACTCATCAAGCAGATCAAAACTCAAAGGAGCACCACCAACAGCACCAGGGGTGGCACCGGTTACACCAGCACTGTTATCAAAGGCCATTGCATCACCTGGAGGTAGACGCTTGGAAAGACCATCAAAAGCACGTGGATTAACAGCGCTATCACCATTAATTACCGTTGCTTCTAGGGTTAAACGCATCGAGCGCACCTTCATTTCAATCTGGCTTGCCCTTGCTTCTGGGCCCATCAGATCAACAATGGAGCGATCAACATCCACATCACCACCAAAAAGGTGTACCGCTTCTGCCCGTTGATCAACAACGCCATAACTTTGG
>VFLB01000130.1 GCA_009914645.1 Synechococcaceae bacterium Bin_79_3 | reverse complement strand
GCTGTAGCAAAAGGCAAAACAGGCGCCAGATGAACAACTGCTTGCCAGCGCAGTAGTGCCCCTGGAATGGCGCCGAGGGCCACTAACAGAAGTTGACGAATTTCATTGCTTAAATTCACGCCAATCCACCAATCAACAAACCAAATTCCACTGCAAATAAACCGCCAACTAAGGAAGCAAGAGCCAGCATTAATGAGGCGGCCTTGGTTTGGTGTTGCAGCAGCACAAGCAACTCCACAATGAAGGTGGAGAAGGTGCTGAGGCTACCCAAAAAGCCTGTAGCCAGCAGCAGCAGCAGCGGGGATGAAGGGCAGGTTTGATTTAATCCCACCAGTAAACCCAATAAAAAAGAGGCGGATATATTCACCGCCCAAGTGCCCCAGTGCTTAGCGGGTATTAACGGCTCAAAATGATTAATAAATCGAAACCGCAACCAAGCCCCTGGCACAGCCCCAAGTGATACAAGCAAAATCTCCTTAAACATAGTTAGTAGAGAACATCGCTAATTCAGGCAACGGCACCTAACCCAGTAGCCAGCCCCGCAGCGAACCCTGGCGAACCCGGCACCAACGTTCACCCTCACTGCTAAACCAAGTTTGCAAAATTTCGTATGGCATACCTGCATCCGCATCAGCGCCCAACAGCGGCGCCTGGTGATGGGGTGAAATCTGTAGTTTTTGAGGGGCAGTTGCCAGTAGGGGTTCACCTGTACGGCGGCGGCGCAGCCCTGGCTGATCACGTTCAGCGCCACCGGCCGGCAAAGCTATTGGAGCCATGAGCGCCAAGCCAAATAACCAAGCCAAACGCAAAGGCATTAAATATCAAGCTCCGCCAGATCTAATTCAGCACTATGGGCTTCGATAAAGGCTCTACGTGGCGCAACTTTATCGCCCATAAGGATTGTAAAAATACGATCTGCTTCAGCGGCATCTTCTATCTCCACCCTCTTCATCGTGCGGGTGGAGGGATCCATGGTGGTTTCCCATAGTTGTTTAGGCATCATTTCGCCTAAACCTTTAAAACGTTGAATGGTGTAATTGGCTTTTTCACCAAAACCAGCAAGGGTTTTCTTAAGATCTTGTTCGTTGTAGCAATAGGTGTGGTTTTTGCCACGCTCAACTTTGTAGAGGGGCGGACAGGCGATGTAGATGTAACCACCCTCCACCAGCGCTCTTTGATAGCGGAAAAAGAAGGTGAGTATTAAGGTGCGAATGTGAGCGCCATCAACATCAGCATCGGTCATGATAACGATGCGATGGTAACGAAGATTTTTTTCATTAAACTCCTCACCCCTAATACCTAAACCCAACGCTGTAATTAAAGCTTGAATCTCGGTATTTTTATAGATCCTGGCATCATCTGTTTTCTCGATATTTAATATTTTACCCCTCAAAGGCAAGATCGCCTGATTGCGGCGATCCCTGCCCTGTTTAGCTGATCCGCCAGCTGAATCGCCCTCCACGATATAAATTTCGGATTCGGAAGGATCACGGGAACTGCAATCTGCAAGTTTGCCTGGCAAAGTGGAACTTTCCAGCACACTTTTACGGCGAACTAATTCCCTTGCCCGACGCGCAGCCTCAGCAGCATTAAAAGCTTGTATTGCCTTTTCAAGGATTAAATCAATTACTTGAGGATGAAATTCAAGATATTCACTTAAAGATTCACCCACCACAGTATCAACAATACCGCGCACTTCTGTGTTGCCAAGTTTTGTTTTTGTCTGCCCTTCAAACTCAGGCTCGGGCACTTTCACGGAGAGAACAGCTGTTAATCCCTCGCGTATGTTTTCACCAGCCAAATTGCCATCCGCATCTTTTCTTTTGCCTCTTTTTCGCGCAAATGTATTTAAGGTGCGGGTAAGAACGGTTTTTAAACCTTCAATATGGGTGCCGCCATCGATGGTGCGGATATTATTTGCAAAGCCTAAAATACTGTCGGAATAAGCATCCACACACCACTGCAGAGCAGCCTCAACTTGAACGCCATCTTTTTCTGAATTCACATAAATAATTTCAGGATGCAAAGGATCCTTACCGGTATTCATATAATTTACATATTCTCGAATTCCACCTTGGTAATGATAAATTTCTTCGCGGATTGATTCAGGGCGATCGTCTCTAAATACAATCCGAACGCCACCATTAAGGTATGCAAGTTCCCTTAACCTGCCGGAAAGAGTTTGGTAATCAAAGATAATTCCAGTGGAAAATATCTGAAAATCAGGCTTAAAACATAAAGTGGTTCCAGTGCGACCTATCTCGCCAGCTACCGAAAGCAAGGTGCCAATTGGTGCACCCCGTTCAAAGCGTTGGGTGTGCACCTGATCTTGGCGATAAACCGTTACCTGCACCCATTCACTAAGGGCATTCACAACAGAAACCCCCACCCCGTGGAGGCCGCCAGACACCTTGTAACCGCCAGCACCAAATTTGCCGCCGGCATGGAGCACGGTGAGCACCGTTTCAAGGGCGCTTTTGCCGGTGCGGGGATGGATATCGGTGGGGATGCCCCGGCCGTTGTCGCTAACGGTGCAGGAACCATCTGCGTTGAGGCTCACCTCGATGTCGCTGCAGTGGCCGGCTAGAGCCTCATCAACCGAGTTATCAACCACCTCATAAACCAGGTGGTGCAGCCCCCGCGGACCGGTGGTGCCGATATACATCCCCGGGCGCTTACGCACCGGCTCTAAGCCTTCGAGTACTTGAATTTGCTCGGCGCCGTAGG
>VFLB01000266.1 GCA_009914645.1 Synechococcaceae bacterium Bin_79_3 | reverse complement strand
TAGGAGGCACTGGGGAGCAGGGCGGATTGTAGAGCGGAATGGAGCGGAAAAGAAGGAGGGAGTTTAGCCCTCATCTTCCTGTTCGGCGCCTTGATCATGGGCGCCATGGCGGCCTTCATTGATGGCGTCTGCCAGGCGGCCAATCACCAACTGCACGGAACGAATTGCATCATCGTTACATGGAATGGGCACATCGCAGAGATCAGGATCGCAATTGGTATCCAACATCGAAACAAGTGGGATATCTAGCTTTTGACATTCCAGAACTGCATTGTATTCACGTTTTTGATCAACGAGTACCACAACATCTGGCAGGCGGCGCATATTTTTCAAGCCGCCAAGATATTTCTGAAGCCTATCTAACTCCCTTCTTAGTACCGCTGCTTCCTTTTTTGGACGCATGGCAATGGCACCGGAACTTTCCATCCGTTCCAAATCCTTGAGGCGATCAATCCTCGCCCTCATTGTGGTCCAATTGGTGAGCATCCCCCCCAGCCAGCGCTGGTTTACGTAGCTGGCACCACAACGGCCAGCCTCTTGGGCGATAACTTCAGCTGCTTGCTTTTTAGTACCTACAAAAAGGAAACGCTTGCCGGAACGAGCTGCACTGCGTGTCCATTTGTATGCGTTGTTCATGCAGACGGCTGTCTGCACGAGGTCGATGATATGAACACCATTGCGGGCGCAATGGATGTAGCGCTGCATCTTGGGATTCCAGCGGCGGGTCTGGTGGCCAAAATGGGCACCAGCCTCCATCATCTCGGAGAGGGTAACAACTGCCATCGGTGGGTTTCGGGTTGGCCACCACCCGCCAGGGAAGCTCGACCATTTGGTCGCGCTTCACCCGAAACGTGCGGGTGTGCGGAATGAAAGAACTTACTAAACCTACCAGTTGGCCTGACGGGCTTGTTTAAACATCGCTTCTACGCCAATCCGATTTAAGGGCAATCTCAGCAGTTCCATAGCCAATCCTGGTTTTCCTATCTTAATTAACCAGGCCAGAAGGGGCTTTAAAGTGTTTACATTCAAAATCCCACCGAGAGTTAATAAATCCCATAACAAGCGATGAAGGGCTGTGTATTGAATAATGAAACGCACTCTTCTGGTGGGATGTTTGCGATAAAAAACCAAGCCCATTCGGGCTCGTTCTTGCTCTTTTCGCACTAAATCGGGAAGTTGTTCAAGGCTTAAGGCTGGATGCCAGTGGTATCCCACCGCGGCAGGGCAGCGTACTAACAAAACACCCATTCGCCGAAGCCGTTCGCCAAGCTCCAGATCTTCCCAGCCATAAAGCTGAAAGGCAGGATCAAACAAACCTGATTGCACTAAAATACTGCGATCGATAGCTACATTTCCAGTTGCAAAGTATGCCCACGAAAGATCACTTAGCTTGTGGGGTTCACTGCATGGGAATTCAAAATTGTGGGTATTTATTACTGCGCCGTAGGTAAAACACAAACGATTACCGCGATCCTGCCAAGATTTTCGCAAGGCACGGCTGTGCTCAACAAGAAAACTTGGCAACACAACGAGATCACTATCAATAAAAATAATTACTTCGCCTTTGGCTTCCCTAACACCAAGATTTCTGCCAAGAGCGGGGCCGCCATGTTCTTGGCAAACCAGCCTCACGTGAGTTAGCTGTTGTTGATTTTCCTGTAGCCAAGCTACGGTTCCGTCCGTGGAACCGTCGTCTACCAATACAACCTCAAAATGGTCGCCCTTTTCCAGACCCTTTTGGGCTTCAAGGGCAACCAGGCATTTGCTCAATATTGGCAAACGATTATAGGTTGGAATAACAATGCTAAAAAGCATCTATACCTGCGGATTAATCGGCAGCGCCACCGTTGTTGGCAGTACCGGTAACGCCGTTGCCGGCACCTTCACCACGTCCATCATTACGCAGCTTGCGTTTTTTGAATTTACGGGCATAAGCACGGTTGCGCTCTTGCTTTTCCCGTTTTAAGTTTCTGCGCTTAGACAAAGAATCAACCCCATAGATACCAAAACTTTAGCCTGACGGGTCACTCAGATTCACCTCCTGCAATTGACCGTCCTCCATTTGGATCAAACGATCTGCTATGTCAAGGATGCGTGGGTCATGGGTAACCATCAACACACCGCAGCCCTGATCTTTAGCGAGCGATTGGAGCAACTCAACAACTTCCCTACCAGTTCGACCATCTAATGCGGCGGTGGGCTCGTCTGCTAAAAGCAATTTTGGTTTTGCAGCAAGGGCTCTAGCAATGGCCACCCGTTGCTTCTGTCCCCCGGATAAATCGTGGGGGAGTTTGTTCATTTGGTCGCCCAAACCCACTGCTCGCAACCATTCCCTAGCCATAGCGCGTCTGGCTCCATAACTAGTACCGGGGAGAAGGTCTGCGCCCATTTGAACGTTTTGCTCAGCGGTAAGACAACGCAACAGGTTATGGCCTTGAAAAATCATGCCGATATTTGAGCGAACCCCACGGCACTGCTCCCGATTTGCACCCCTTAAAGAAACTCCCAACACCTCTAAGCTTCCTTGCTGAACGCTGCGCAGCGCACCGATCAATGTGAGCAATGTTGTTTTGCCGCAACCTGACGGACCTGTTAGCAAAACCACCTCGCCAGGATTAAGTTGTAGCTGAATATTTTCTAATACCAATCGACTCATCGAACCTTTGCCGTAGCTATGGCAAAGGCCATCGGCATTAATTAAAGGGGAAGTATTTTGGCGATCCATTAAAAGATTTCTGCAGGATCTGCATCAGCTAATTTTCGCATCGCCAATAGTGCCGAGCCCAAACACATCACAAGAATCATGCTGAATACCAAAAGAGCACGATCAAATTCCATTGCAACAGGCAGCTTTGTTGAAGATCTGATAAGTGCATAAAGACACTCACCAGCAGCGTATGCCGGTAGATATCCAATTAAAGCAAGCAATAATCCCTCTCTAGCAACCACCGCCAAAAGATCTTTAAGCTTGTAGCCCATAGCCATTAATGTTGCATACTCAGGCAAATGATCGCTCACATCTCCGTAAAGTATTTGATAAACAATTACACAGCCCACAACAAAGCCCATGGCAGCACCTAGGGAAAATATGAAACCTATTGCAGTGCTAGAGCGCCAATAATTCTTCTCAAATTCAATAAACTGTTTTTTAGTAAATATAGTTACATCATTAGGTAGTTGTTTCTTTAATCTTTTTGATACCAATATTGGATCTGAGCCTGCGCTGAGCCTTATTAATCCAAGCTCGATGCTTCCCTTAGAGCTCCCGGGAATAATGCTGCGAAAAGTTTCACGGCTCACAATCATATTTCCATCGGCGCCAAACGACGGGCCCAACTGCACAAGCCCTGCAACTCTCAAACTCACACCAGCAACTTCTGAATCAACGGTTTTACCTTTGCGAAACCAATCCGCCACTGGGCCAAATTCACTTCGGGAGCGTTCATCAAATAGAACCCTGCCTTTCTGTTGTAAATATGATGCTTGCTGCTGCACCATTGGATCAATTAAAAGAGGATCGCTCGGTTCAAAACCAAGGGCTAAGATTGATCTTGTAGTTCTAGTTTCTGGATTTCTCCACAGTACAAAATTCCAGTGCACAGGTGATACATCACTTACTTCAGGATCTGCAAGTGTTTGAATAAGGCGTCTTTCTGGAAAACCAGCCATACTTATTGAGCTCATTGAGCGGGGGCTGGCAAGAACTAAATCAGCATCAAATAAACGATGTATCGTTACGCTGGCGTCAAATAATCCATCCCTAAAACCAAGCTGCATAAACATTAGTATTCCTGCAAAACCAATTCCTGCAAGGGCAATAGCTAAACGCACAGGCTGGCGGCTAAGCAGTAACCAGGCAAGTGGAATCCTGCGTTTTTGCCAGATTTTAACAAACATAGGATTCAAAAATCATGGTTTTAAGTTACCAATTACCTTCAAACCTGAGAGATTCCCCACTTTTTTACGATCGTTATTATCTAAGCTTATTCTAACTATTACAACTCTCGCATCAGTGTCTGCGGTGGGGTCTGTTGATAACACCTCCCGTTGCCGAACCTGGGGATCTATACGAAATACTCTGCCGTTCAATTGTCCTGAAAAGCCGCCATTCTCACTACGTAATTTTGCTTGTTGCCCAATTCTTACCCTATCAATATCGCTTTCATAAACCTCAAGCTCCGCTTCCATTTCGCTACTTTGGCCAATGTCAACAACCCCTCTTGCTCCAGGGCGCTCACCACTGCGGGCGTGAACCTGCAGAATTGTTCCTGCAAATGGAGCTCGCAGTTCTGTAAATGGTAATTTAACGTTTTGACGATTTAATTCAGCTTGTGAATTTCTAAGCTCTTGATCTATTTCGAGCAATTTGAGTTGCCGCAATTCAACCCCTTCCAAACTAGTTGCCCCCAGCTGCTGCAACTTTCGATAACGAGCCAGTTCCTTACGCAATAATTTTTGTCGTTCTAGCAAAGTACTAATGCTTGACTTGGCAAAAGCAATATCTGCTTGGCTATCTAACTTGCTATCGAAGCTTGCCAACAAAGCACCTGCTGCCACCTTATCTCCAACCTCTACGTGTAATTCAGCGATGCGCGGCATCGTGCCCATAGGGCCGCTTGGTGCAGCCAAGCGGCGCACATCGCCTGCCGGTAGTAATCGCCCCAAAGCTGTAACCCCAAGGGGTTGAACAACAGATTTTTTAGCTGCAATAGGGCTGAGCGGAGCTTTAACAGCGCTTAGCTGCTTCCAAATCACTACTCCAAATATAGCGGCAGCTATTGCAAGCCAAAATATTAATTGGGGCGGTTTAGACTTGAAATTTGTTTTAGGCACAATACAAGTCTCCGGGGGGCAGGGGATCATCGAATAGCAGATTCTGAATATAATCCTCAGCCCACTGTGGGTTGAAGGCAGCTTCAAGCACCCTTCTTGTTTTGTCGTTTCTTCTTTGTTGCTCGCAGTAATTTAATTGTGCTTTATAGCGCATGTGGCTGTCCGGGTGGTTTGCTGCATCTGGCTCACTAAGAATCAAGTGGTTGAGAAAAACTTGGTGAAAAGCAAGTAGATCTTTTAAGAACCATTCTTCTTCAATGCTATTGACAGGGCGAACAAATAATACTTTTGCAGAAAAAATTGTCCCCCATGGCGGCACCTCACGGGGTTGTGAGTAACTATGTTTTTCAATTTTATTTAAGGCTTCATCAATACTACTTGGTAATTGCGGAGCGGTGGGGGATAGATCCACAATAGCTGCCGAAATACCAGCTCTTCCAGCAACAATATCTGCACCAAATAATGGCAGATCAAAACATGGATCTGGGAACATTACGCAGTGAAGAATATCTAGGTTTTTACCAATATGAGCTATTTCAAGGTGGATCTTTCGCAATCCACGGCAGCGTAATAGTTCATTACTAATTGCCATATTATCGCCTTCAAGTTCACCCCTCACCTCTTTTAACTCCGGCTCTAGGGGAAGGGTTTCAAGTTTTGGTAGCTGCTGCCAGAGAGGCAGCAAGGATTGGGCTATGCGACCTACCAGTGGGTGAGAGCTATTCATTTATTTTGTTCGCAACCGAAAGAGCCTAAGGGCCCCTGGTCGCACCATGATGGTGGCAAGCGTTATTTGTTCTCTGACACTACCTAACTCAGCCCTTGGCTTTCCAGCCCCTCAGCAGCATCTCCTTGGGAACGGTTGCCCAATTACCTACTTACCCGTTGCCGATGCTTCGGTGGTTTGTATTGAATTTTGGTGCCAGGCAGGCAGTGCCATGGAACAAAATACTGAAAGTGGGATTGCCCATTTCCTTGAACACATGGTGTTTAAGGGAAATGAAAATCTTCCCCCTGGTGCATTTGACCTTCAAATTGAATCCATGGGTGGCTCCAGTAATGCCGCTACTGGGTTTGATGAGGTGCAATACCACCTGGTAATTCCGCCTGAAGGGCTTGCCCTGGCATGTGATTTACTGCCACAACTGGTTTTACAACCCAGCCTTGAAAGGGAATCTTTTCAAATGGAACGGCTGGTGGTGCTTGAAGAACTTTCTCAAAGTGAAGACCAACCGGAGGAGGTTGCTTTTCAGCGCTTGCTGCATTTGGCCTGCGGAAATCATCCCTATGGCAGACCAATTATTGGTTTGCGTTCCGATCTTTTGAATCATGGGCCTGCAGATATGCAAAGGTTTCAAAATCGCCACTACAAAGCGGCAAATTGCGCTGTTGCTGTGGGTGGTTGTTTTGCATCTGATGAACTGCTGAAAATATTGGCGGCAGGACCCATCGGTGAACTTGATGCAGAGCAGGATCCAGCACTAATTGATTTGAATCCAAATGATCTGCATATGCACTGGCAACCGGGGGAACATCATCTGAGCCTGCCACGGCTTGAATCAGCACGGTTGCTTGTGGCTTGGGCTGCCCCTTTCGCAGCAGATCCTGAAGCTCTAATGGGGATTGATCTTTGGGCTGCAGCCCTTGCTGAAGGCAGATCCTCAAGGCTTGTGAAAGTACTGCGCGAAAAGCTTCAACTTGTGGAATCCATAGATGTGGAGGTTCATCCTCTTGAGCGAGGCAGTTTGGTAATTCTGGAGGCGGTTACCAATCCAGAATCTCTGCCAAAGGTGCGGCAGGAATTGGAGAAATTGTTAAGCCAAGCTCAGCAGGGTTTTGAATTCCAAGAGATCGAGCGCGCTAAGCGTTTACTTGGTAATGGCTACACCTTTAGCCATGAGGCAATCAGCCAGGTAACCCATCATCTCGGACAGGCAAGCCTACAAAAACGATTGTTACCGCTTGATGCGCCTCTGCAATGGATAAAGCAATGGGACCAGGATCGATTGCATTCACTCGCAAAAAACTGGGACTTGAGCAAGGCATGCATACTTGAAGTTTTACCTGAATAAAATTATTCCTATGAAACAATTTGAACTATTGCATCAGCCAGAATCACCAATACTGGTTGCACGCCTAGTTTTGGCAATTGGCAGCAGGGTAGATCCGCCGGGGCAGAGGGGTCGTCAACAACTTTTAGCGGGGGTATTAACTCGGGGTTGTGGTGAATTAAATGCCGAAGATTTTGCCAATAAAGTGGAGAGTTTCGGAGCAAGTTTGCGCTGTGATGCAGGGGATGACTTTCTAGTTCTTGCATTAAAATGCAATAACGATGATGCCATCTTTCTGCTACCACTATTATTAGACATGCTTGAATCGCCCAGTTGCGACAAGGATCAAGTAAATCTAGAACGTGATCTAAATATTCAAACTATACAGAGAATGCGCGAAGATCCTTTTTATCTTTGTCATGAAAAATTGCGACTACTATTATTTAGCGACGGACCCTATGGCCATGATCCTATCGGCATTAAAAATGATCTTGAAAAAATTGAACCTAAATTATTACTGCAAATTTCAAAGCAACTCTCTGCTCGAAGCGCCCTTTTGGTGCTCGCAGGGAATCCATCATTAAGCCTTCAAGAGCAATGTATCAATCGGATCTCAGGCTGGACAAGTGAGATCGAAGCTGGTCCGCCATTGATACCAGAACCGCTGAACAATTTTGCTGCTGTGCGCTGCAGAACAGAACAAGTAGTAATGATGATTGGTTTTCGTACAGTTGAGATACAAAATCCCGATGCTCTCTTACTTCGCATTTTACAAGTACACCTTGGGGTAGGAATGAGCTGTCGGCTGTTCCATGTAATTCGCGAAGAACTGGGCCTGGCCTACGACATTGGGGCGGAGTTAATCACTCGTAGTTCAGATTCGCCGATGATTTGGCATCTTTCCTGCGGGATAGATCGGGCACCAGAAGCCCTTAGTGCTTTTTTAGGTGAATGGCGGCGGCTGCTTGAACAACCAATTTCAGCGGCAGAATTGAATTTGGCGGTGGCAAAAATAAAAGGGCAGGAAGCCTTGAGTTGCGAAACGCTTAGCCAAAGGGCGGATCGCTTAGCGGCGCTTTTGAGCTATGGCTTGCCCAAAAACCATAGTGAAATCTGTCTCAAGAAATTGCAACATGTAAGCCCCGCAGAATTGCAGCAGGCTGCTCAACGTTTACTACAAAAACCAAATTTGAGTGTATGCGGCCCAGCTTCCGCCCTTAATGACCTGAAGCATCAGTGGCAGGTTGCAATGAGCTAACAGCCAAAAGAAAAGTACCTCTGCGAAATTTGACCGCCCTTTGCTGCATTGGGTGAATTGCCATCACTTCCCCCTGCTCGGCGATTTCTACAAGATCTGCAGGCCGCAACACTGGCATCACTGAGGCGGTCTTCAGCCATGGCTGCTGATGTTGCAGTTTTACAAAACTTCCAACGGGATAAAGAGCTTCTGATGGATCAGTCAAAGTTGTGTAGATCGATAGGTTGGTGCAGGATGGCGGCAAATAGCTGGGGTTGAGCTTGCGCGCCCTCTTGAACTGGTGGGGGGCCCTTGTGGGGCTACTCCTTATTCTCACTGGTGGTTTGTTACAACCGGCTCTGCCCTGGTGGAATCCCCAATTGGGGTTTGTTTTTCAGGATTTACAAGTTACAGCCCAAGTGCCGGCGCTGCTGCTAACTGCTTTGGTGTGCGGACCCCGATCTGGAATGTTGGCCGCAGTGGCTTATTTAAGCCTTGGCTTAAGCGTTATTCCTGTTTTTCAGGAAGGTGGTGGCCTTGCATACCTGCAGCAACCCTCCTTTGGCTACCTGGCCGGATTTGTACCTGCTGCTTGGCTTTGTGGCCGGCTTGTGCAACAAACGGGAATGGATCGTTTAGAGCGTCTTACCGGCGCAGCACTGCTAGGTCTATTTACGATTCAAATTTGCGGTTTGCTCAATCTTGGTTTAGGTAGTTTGGCTAATAGATGGAGCGTTAGCTTGCCCCAACTAATTCTTACTTACAGTCTTCTCCCCCTTCCAGGCCAGTTGCTACTTTGTTGTTTTGTTGGAGTTCTGGCGAGGGTGCTACGCCCCTTACTTTTGGTAAACCGGTGAATAAACTTCTTCAAGTAAGAGGCCTCAGCCTTGGCCTTGCAATTGGCGTAGTAATACTGGATCAGTGGAGTAAACATTTGATTCTAAGCCAGCTACCTCAATCAAGCCAAGTTATTGTTATTCCTGGCGTGCTAAATCTGCGCCTAGTTTGGAATAATGGTGCTGCTTTTAGCCTCTTTCCACAAGGTGCTGCCTGGCTCGGCTTGATCAGTTTTGCTGTTGCACTATTTCTAATTTTGTGGCTGTGGCGAGCCGGAAAAAAATGGCAGTTTCTTCAACTTTGTGCTGCGGGTTGGCTCCTGGGCGGATCTATCGGCAACGGCTTAGATCGCTGGAGGCTGGGGGCTGTTGTGGACTTTATTGAATTTGTGCCTATTAATTTCCCAGTTTTTAATTTTGCTGATATTGCTATTAATCTAGCTGTTGTTTCCTTACTTCTACACAACTTGAGGAGTACAAAATGATTGCAGCTGAGCTTTGGCTGCATCAGTCTGGCAAAGAATCAATTTGCCATAACCTTTATGGCCAAATTTATCGTATCGGCCGTGACACTGATGGAGAGATAGTTGTAAACCATCCAGCCGTATCTAAGCGTCACGCAATCCTTGAATTACGGCGTGGAAATTGGTTGTTAACAGACGCTGGTTCCACAAATGGTATTAGCTGGCTGGGGCGTTCAGTTAAGGCAATCGAGCTGCGAGATGGAGACCAAATTTACTTGGGTCCAGGGTCTGCAACCGCATTACCTATTCTTGAATTTCGCCAATTAAAACAAAATTTATGGCGGCTTAAATTTTTTAAATTTATTAGTGCAGCAGCCCTAACTACTGGTGCTTTTAGTTTGCTCTTGCTGGCTTTTGGCACTTTTAGTGTTGCCGTACGAGGCAGTCTCGCTCCAGTGCGAGGGCCGATGGTGCTCTACGACCGTAACAATCGGCCCCTCTCAAGTGCAAATAGCAGTGGCCATAATGAGCTACCTGGATTATCTGGCTTTTCACCCCACTTAATAAAGGCGCTTCTTGCCAGTGAAGATAATCGTTTTTGGTGGCATCCAGGGATCGATCCAATCGGCACTACAAGGGCTTTAATTACAAATCTACTGGGGGGAAGAGTATTAGAAGGAGGCAGCACACTTACCCAACAACTAGCTAGAAGTTTATATCCAGATCAAGTGGGACAAGGGGAAACTCTTGGTCGTAAGTGGAGGGAATTAATGGTAGCGCTACAACTTGAGGCACGATTTAGTAAACACGATTTGTTATTAAGCTATTTAAATAGAGTTTATCTTGGTGTTGGTTGGGGCTTTGAAGATGCTGCTCAATTGTTCTTTAATAAAACCGCTAAAGATCTATCCCTTGAGCAGGCGGCTTTATTGGTTGGGTTACTCCCATCTCCCAATGGCAACGATCCCTGCGCATTCCCCCAACAAGCTCTGAGTGCTCGTAACGGTGTGCTCACAAAAATGGCAACAGAAGGCGGTGCACCAGCCGATTTGATACGCAGGGCCAGACGCACTCCTGTTGTGTTGGCCCCAAGGGCCTGCGCTTCAAGGGAACGACGCCCCTCGCCCTTTTATTCAGATCAAGTGCATCGAGATTTGGAAAATCTTTTAGGCCCTGAGGTGGCAGGTGAAGGTAATTTCCTTGTTGATACAAATCTTGATCCTGTACTTCAAGAGATAATTGAATCAAAATTAAGAGAATATCTAAGGCCCGGTAACGGCTGGGGTGTGAAACAGGGGGCAGTGGTGGTGCTCGATACACGCAGCGGCGCTGTTCTTAGCCTGATTGGTGGCAGCGACTACAACACAAGCCAATTCAACCGCGCTACCCAAGCCCTAAGGCAACCTGGGAGCACTTTCAAATTAATGACTTATTTGGTTGCCCTTGAAAGAGGTTTACGGCCAGATTCATCAATCAGCTGCGCTCCACTCGATTGGGGAGGGCAGAGTTTTACTGCTGGTTGTGGAGGCAGCTTGGCGTTATCTCAAGCATTTGCCAGCAGTAGTAATACAGCTGCCCTCAGATTGGGCAGACGATATGGATTGGATGCAGTAGTTAAAAAAGCAAGGGATCTCGGCATCACAACACCCCTAGCTGCAGTGCCTGGCTTGGTGTTGGGACAAAGTGAAACCCGCTTGATCGAAATGACTGCCGCTTACGGAGCTATAGCAAACGATGGGGTTTGGCAACAGCCCAGCACCATTCGCAGGCTCACAGATGCAGAACCTTGCCTGAACCCAGACAAAGGATGCCGCCAACCAGCGCAAACAAAATCAAATAGCCGCCGCGTTATGAGCCCTAAACAAGCACGCTTAATGCAGGGCCTGCTGCGTGGTGTAGTGCAGGGGGGCACCGGCAGTGCAGCTTCCCTTGGTGGGGCAGAGGGGGGTAAAACTGGCACCACCAATGAGGGGCGCGATCTTCTCTTTATTGGCTATGAACCCAGCCGGCATTGGGTCATGGGGATTTGGCTCGGCAACGACGACAGCAGTCCTACTGCTGCGAGCAGCGCAGTGGCAGCAGAGCTTTGGGGCGACATCATGCGTAGTGCCGGCCGGGGCAGCACTAACTCTGAAACCCGCTGATGAAATCACCACGCCCTTGGCTTTTGGTGGTGGGATTGCTGCTTGCCATCGTGATTTTATCGGTGGTGCTTCAAGCCGTTAACAGCTTGCTTTGGCAATTGAGCTACTGGTTGCCTGGCTGGTTGGTAGGGCCCACCCTGCTGCTGCTGCTGGCTGCAGTGGTGCTCACTTGTTATCCACTTCTACAACCCTGGCTTTCAGCAAAAGGCAGCCGCAAACAAGCTCAACGGCCTAAAGCGGCAGGTACCCGCAGTGAAGCTGCTAAACAAAATTTAGAAGCAATTGATCAACAGTTAGCTCAACTGCGCGATGCTGTTGCGAGGGAAGCCTTGCTAGAGCGCCGCAGGCAAGTGGAGGCAAGCTTGCAAAAAGGTGATTTAGTTGTTGTTATTTTTGGTAGCGGTTCCAGTGGTAAAACTTCTTTAATAAGAGCCTTAATAAACGACCGCATCGGCGCTGTGGGTGCAGCGATGGGATCAACAAAAGAAAGTCAAAACTATTTATTGCGTTTGCCTAATCTGCAACGCTCAATCCAGTTGCGAGATACTCCTGGAATCCTGGAATCTGGCCAGGACGGTTTAGAGCGTGAACAGCAGGCTCGCAGCGAAGCGGTGCGGGGCGATCTTTTGATTTTTGTAGTTGATGGAGATCTGCGCGCTAGTGAATTTATGATTCTGAAGGCTCTAGCTCAAATGGGTAAACGTCTGATATTGGTATTAAATAAATGCGATCTTCGCGGTGAGAGTGAAGAAAAAAGACTTCTGCAATTATTACAACTCCGCTGTGGCGGCTTAGTGCGAACAGAAGATGTGGTGAGCGCTAGCGGATCACCTCAATCAATTCCACAACCCGGGCGTAAGCCGCTGCAACCTCAGGCTGAAATTGAAAGACTTTTAATGCGTTTAGCCCAGCTACTTAGGGATGAAGGGGAGGATTTGTTGGCAGATAATATCCTGCTGCAAAGTAGCAGTCTTTCCACTGATTCTCAAAATCTTCTAGATAAACAGCGATATCGCGATGCCTTAGAAATTGTGGATCGCTACGGTTGGATCGGTGCAGGAGCCATTGCCCTAACACCACTACCTGGACTTGATTTACTTGCTACTGCTGCGGTAAACGCCCAAATGGTTGTGGAAATCGGCCAGATTTATAGCGTAAATATAACGAGGGCTCAAGGGCAGCAATTGGCACTTTCTCTGGGACGCACTTTAGGGAGCCTTGGTTTAGTTAAAGGAGGTGCTGGCTTACTTAGTGCCGCAATGGGTCTGAATTTACCAGCCTTACTTGCTTCAAAAGCGATTCAGGCGGTAACAGGAGCTTGGTTAACTCGGTTGGCAGGACGCAGTTTTATTAGCTATTTTCGGCAACAACAAAATTGGGGAGATGGAGGGATTGCCGCTGTAGTGCGTGAACAATACGATTTGGAAAAAAGAGATTTAAATCTCAAACATTTTCTTGAAGACGCCCTGGCACGAGTGGTGGAACCGCTAAAGCAACAGGTGCAGCAATTACCCCCACGCCGAGGGCCTCGGGGGGTGGTGGCAACAATGGACCCTGTCGATCAAGTAGTAAAACCAGCAGCAGATACGCCAAAGCGATGGCCACAGAAATAACTCCGGTTGTGATTGCTAGCCAACGGCCTTTTTGTTCTTTTTGTGTCATAAAGACCTGCTAATAATTGCAGCTAATTGCTCTAGGTGCATCGCGCTGGTAAAAGGGTTCCCCAACACAGCCTTTAGCAAAGGAAGATCTTGCCAATCTGGTTTTGAAAGCCAGAAACCCGATTCCAGTAATTGTTTATGACAACTGTCACGCCAGTTGATCTGCTCATCTGCTGATGCAGCAGCAGAGTTAAAACTAAGCATATGTAGATCTCCCGCTAATAAATGCAATGGCAAAGGCTCTAGCAGGCTTCTTAACGAACGTGCCCTTAAAAATGCTCCTTCAAGTATTTGTTCTATCCCTTCAAGGCCAAGGTATTGCAAACTCATCCATAACTTAAGCACTTCAGCACCACGGGTACCCTGAATGCCAAGTTCACCGCCATGGTCTGCTGTTGCTGGCTCCATATATGGCAGACCAGTGGAAAAACAGGTGCGTAGATGATTTGGATCTTGTAGTAGCAATAAAGATGAAGGTTTAGTTACCCCCAGTAATTTCTGTGGATTTAAAGAAACCGAATCAGCTAACTCAATGCCATCCACTCGCCAGCGCTGGCTATCAACCAAAGCGCAAACTCCGCCAATCGCACCATCAACGTGAAGCCATACCCCTGCCGCTTTGCACAGTGCGGCCATCTCTCGCAAAGGATCTACAACCCCTTGCACTGTGGTACCTGCGGTTGCCACTACCGCCAAAATTGGTAAGCCAAGTTGATTTACTCGATCAAGAGCGTCAGCCAGAACTGCGGGTAATAAACGGCCTTCTGGATCAAGTGGTAAGCGCCAAAGGCAATCTGGCCCCATACCCATAACTGCTAAGGCCTTGTTTAAGGAAACATGGGAACCAGCTCCAGTGAGCACCACCCCATCACAACGACCCTGCAAATTTGCGGCCCGGCGCGCACAGGTAAGTGCCATCAAATTGCTAAGGCTGCCGCCGCTAGCTGGAACCCCAGAGGCATTAGCGCCAAGGCCAATTTGCCGCGCCATCCAGCTGCATAAACTGCGTTCAAGGCGACTTAACGAAGGTGAAAGCTCCTCAGCTAATAAGTTGTTGTTAAGGCCAGCAGCAATCAAATCAGCGCAGATAGATACATTTAGAGCTGGCGGATCAAGGTGAGCTAGCGCCCCTGGATGGTTGGGGCGATAGGCGCCATCCATCAAAGAAGAGAGATCACGCCACAGTTGATCAATTTGTTTGCCGGCAACATCAGGTTCTGCAAGGGGTTGCACAATTAGGCCAGGCCTGGGCCCGTGATTAGGCGCATCAGCCAACCACTTACAAAGCAGGTCGCTGGAATGGTTCAGTAACTCCCCTAAGGAACCCGTGGCAACATCTGGGTTGTGGAATAGGGCTTGCAAGCCATTTGAACATTGATCCTTCATTCTGATCCTTAATGGATATTCCAAACAGCATTTGGATGGAACGCCTGTTGCGGCTGGCAAATATCGCTGGCAACGCAGGAGAGGTACCTGTTGCAGCAGTGGTGCTCGATCCAAACGGCAAAGCAATTGGTTGGGGTAGTAACCGTCGTGAAGCTGAGCAAAATCCCCTCGCCCATGCCGAAATGATTGCCCTGCGGCAAGCAAGCCACTGCAGTGGTCAGTGGCGTTTCAACCAGCACACATTGATCGTGACCTTGGAGCCTTGTCCGATGTGTGCTGGTGCACTTGTGCAAGCACGAATGGGGCGAGTGGTGTTTGGCGCCAGTGATCCAAAGCGAGGTGGATTGGGGGGCTGTTTGGACCTCTCCCGCAGTGCTAGCGCCCATCACCATATGGATGTGTGCGGCGGTGTTTTGCGCGATCAATGTGAGCTAATGCTTCAGAACTGGTTTAAGCAGCGACGCGGCCAGAACGGAAGGCAGGCAACTCAAGTTCAAGAATATTTAGCAGCAAATCAACATTGCTAGCTGTGCTGTTGGTGCCCATTAAGCCAATGCGCCAAACCTCTCCAGCCAAGCTCCCCAATCCATTGCCAATTTCAATCCCATGTTTATCTAATAGGTGCGATGAAAAGGCTTTCCCGTTAACACCAGCTGGAATTCGAACAGTGGTGAGGGTGGGAAGGCGCAAGGCATGGGGTACGTGTAGCTCAAGGCCTAATTCCTCCAAGCCAAGCCATAATTTTTCACTGTTGTTGCGATGCCTCGCCCATGCATTTTCAAGCCCCTCTTCGCAAAGCAAGCGCAGGGCTTCCCTAAGACCAAAGTTCATATTTACTGGGGCTGTGTGGTGATATGTGCGATCCTTTCCCCAATAAGATTTCAAACCAGACATATCTAAATACCAATTGGGAACTTTGCCCTTGCGGCGTTCTATTTTGGCTTCTGCTCTTGGCCCCATTGTGAAGGGGCCTAAGCCTGGAGGGCAACTCAATCCTTTTTGGCTACAGCTATAGGCTAAATCAACCTGAGCTTCATCCAGCTTTAAAGGAATGGCACCTAGTGAAGTAACAGTATCAAGAACCAGCAAGCAATCGTGCTCGCGGCAAAGTGCACCAATACCATCCAATGGTTGGCAAACACCGGTAGAAGTTTCCGCGTGCACAAGAGCAAAAAGTACTGGCCGATGGCGAGTTATTGCTTCCTCGATACTTTGAAAACTTAAAGCCTCACCCCATGGAGCCTCCAATACCTCAACATCTGCTCCATAGCGGTTGCACATATCAACGAGCCGCAAGCCAAAGTAACCAATCACCCCCACCAATACACGGTCTCCTTTCTCAACTGTGTTGGCAATTGTTGCTTCCATAGCAGCACTGCCTGTACCGCTTACAGGAATTGTTATGCGGTTGTCTGTTTGCCAGGCATAGCGCAACATCTCCTGCACCTCATTCATCAGTTCCAGGTAAAGAGGATCGAGGTGGCTTAACGGTGGCCTAGCAATGGCCTGCAGCACCCTTGGATCGGCATTGGATGGACCTGGACCAAGCAGCAAACGATGGGGAGTGCTAATCGGCTCTAGCTGCAAACGATGGGCAGCACTCACAGTTGCGTTTGTGGACAGATTTACTGAGGAGATTGGGGAAGCGTTCACGCAACTAAGCAAGAATTTGTTTTGAGATTACTGGTAACGGCTCAGCGGCCGTTGAGGCTGATTTCTGAGAGCGCGCGTGCCATGTGCTCAAAAGGAGCTCTCACCAAAGCGCAAGAGCTGTAGCCAGCCGCTGCTAGACGTTCAATTAGAACTTCAGCCATAAGCAGAATTCCCTTGGCTGTTGGGCCGGTAGGCACGCCCAAAGATTTATAGGTGTCGTTGAGGCCGTTGAGCACCCGCTCATCAAGCACCTGCCAATCCGCTGCAACTAAAGCGTATGAGGCATATCGCAGGAAATAATCGAGATCTCTCAAGCAGGCTGACAACCGCCTTGTGGTGTATGCGTTTCCACCGGGCAGTAACAGTTCTGGATCTTCAAGCCAGAGACGCTGGCTGGCTTCGCGAATTATCTCTGCGGCATCACCGTTAATAAGATCAACCGCAGCTATCCGCAATTCAGATTCACTGAAGTAGTTCTCAAGGCGATCAAGAGCTGAGCTATCAAAGTAACGACCCTGCTGGTCGTAGCGACCGATCAGACTCGAAATCGCATCCTGCACGGCATCAAAACCAATAGCAAAAACCTATCACCTGCAATGCTTTTGCAGTGCAAATGCTGCATTTTTAGGCTAATTCTGAGAGAAACAGTTACTTAAATCTCGCGGCGAAGCCTTTAATCCGCTGGAATAGCAGTAATGCATCCCAGCTTCAACCTAATGGCGGATTCAGTTACAAAGCTTGCTTACCAAACGATGCAGCAGGG
>VFLB01000104.1 GCA_009914645.1 Synechococcaceae bacterium Bin_79_3 | reverse complement strand
CCTAGAGATGGTGCTTCTTCTTGCAAACCACCTGAATCTGTAAGTAATAATGTGCAACCGCGAATTGCAGCCACCAAGCGGTCGTAATCAAGCGGTTCGGTGAGAAATACCCGTGGATGATCGCCAAGCCATTCTTGCAATGGTTCCCGCACCGTTGGATTTTTATGTAGTGGCAATAGCAATGCCGTATCAGGGTGGCGTTCCAGCACCTTTAAAAAACCCGTCGCGATATCTTTTAAAGGGGTGCCCCAATTCTCACGGCGATGCACTGTGGCAAGAATCACCCGTTGCTTTTGCCAATCAAGACCCGGCACTTCACAACTAGGCGCTGCTGCTGCCATCAACAGCAACGCATCAATCACCGTGTTGCCAGTGGTGTGTATGTCACCCACCACCCCAGAGGCTTGAAGATTTTTTGCCGATTGGGCAGTAGGGGCAAAATGTAACTGAGCTACTTGGGAGATCAAACGACGATTCGCTTCTTCCGGGAAGGGGTCGTAGAGATTATCTGTGCGCAACCCCGCCTCCACATGGCCCACAGGGATTTGATCGTAAAAAGCAGCTAAAGCAGCCGCAAAGGCAGTGGTGGTATCACCTTGAACAAGCACTAAATCAGGTCGATTTTCGCCAAATTCTTTACGCAAACCCTCCAGGGCAGAGCAGGTCACATGGGTGAGTGTTTGCCTTGGGGTCATTAACTCCAAATCGCGGTCTGGAGTTAACTGAAAAAGTGCCATCACTTGAGCCACCATTTCCTTATGTTGCCCAGTTAGAACAACTCGGGTTTCAAACAGGGGCGAGGCCTGGAAAGCCAAAATTACCGGCGCCAATTTGATGGCTTCCGGTCTGGTGCCAAGCACCAGAGTGACGCGCGGTAATGAAGCCAATGGCAATTCTCAAGCAGCTTGATATTAAAGAGAGCTACCTGTTGTGAGCTCTAGGTTGTGGCAATTAAACGCCAAAGCACCAATACGCCAATACCAACGGATAAGCCAAGCATTGCTAATCGGCCGTTCCAGATTTCAGCTTGAGGTGTAAAACCCCTGCGCCAGGCATTGAGTTCTGTTGGATCGAGCTGATTGGTGGGCGACACGGCAAAACGGAAATATTTCGGAAATATTAAATGATTTTTTTTATTAAAAAGGCGCTTTGCCATAAAGCTCAATCGCCTTAGCTAAGGGCCAGCGGGGGGCCACGCCAAGGTTTAGAGCTGAACTTTGCCCCATTTGCAAGCGTTTACAGGCAGCCAATCCGATCATTGCTGCGTTATCGGTGCACCATTCAAGGGGGGCTAAATGCAAATTGAGGCTCGCGGCAGTGCATGCCCCTGTTAATTGGCGCCGCAATTCTGCATTTGCAGACACACCCCCCACCACCACCAAACCAGGCAAAGCTTGATCAGTGGCACAGCGCACACTGCGCTCCACCAACACCTTGCAAATTACTTGCTGAAAAGAAGCAGCTAAATCACTCACCGGTAGGGGCTCCCCGGCAATTTGCCAGCGCTGCACTTCCCTAAGCACTGCAGTTTTTAAACCACTAAAGCTGAAGTCGTAGGGATGCACCCCCCCTTCTGGCAGAGAAATACGCCCCGGAGGGAAGCGAAAACGCAAGGGATCTCCCCCTTTTGCTGCAATTTCTAGGGCCGGCCCCCCTGGATATGCCAACCCAAGCAAGCGAGCAACCTTATCGAAGGCTTCTCCAGCAGCATCGTCGCGGCTGCCAGCAAGGCGTTCGTATTGGCCAAAAGCTCTTAAGGCGATTAGTTCGGTGTGGCCGCCACTCACTAATAAAACAAGCATTGGCCCCTGGGAAGCTTGATCACCACTAAGAGCAGAGCAAAGATGACCCTCTAGATGATGAATACCAATAAAAGGCTTCTGGGCTAATTGGGCTAAGCAACGACCCGTAACAGAGCCCACCATTAAGGCTCCGAGCAGTCCGGGGGCCACGGTGGCGGCCACTGCATCTACATCGCTAAGGCTTAGGCGTGCATTGATTAGTGCCCTTTCCACTAAATGTGGCAAAGCCTCCACATGGCGGCGGGATGCCAGCTCTGGCACAACCCCGCCAAAAAGGGCGTGTTCCTCCACCTGGCTTGCCACTTCACTGCTCAAAACAGCCCCATCGCGCACCACCGCAGCCGCAGACTCGTCACAACTTGTTTCGAGGGCCAGAACCGTTGGCATTAGTGCTGGAATTCACAGATAAACTATTGGGAGCAACCGCTAAGCGGGCCTGCCCATCATGCGCATCATGCAACAACTGATCTCAAAGGCATTTTCAAAGTTTTTTGCTGTAGCTCTTTGCGGCTATCTGCTTTTGGGTTTTGTTCCGTTAGCCCATGCCGGGGTAGCTGGATTAACTCAATGCAATGAAAACGCCCGTTTT
>VFLB01000073.1 GCA_009914645.1 Synechococcaceae bacterium Bin_79_3 | reverse complement strand
TTTGTATTTAAATTACAGGCAAATATGGATGCGCGCCATCGCGATCGTGTTGCTTTTGTGAGGGTATGTTCTGGAAAATTCGAAAAGGACATGACCGTGCAACATGCCCGCAGCGGACGCTCGATTAGGCTCTCGCGGCCTCAGAAATTATTTGGCCAAGATCGAGAGGTTGTGGATGAAGCTTTTCCCGGAGATGTTATTGGCTTAAATAACCCTGGGATGTTTGCAATTGGTGATACTTTATATAGTGGCGCCAGGGTGGAGTATGAAGGTATCCCATGTTTTAGCCCAGAACTATTTGCCTGGTTGCGTAATCCAAACCCATCTGCATTTAAAAGTTTTCGTAAAGGGGTGAATGAGTTACGAGAAGAAGGTGCGGTGCAAATTCTCTACGACACCGATCAAAGCAAACGGGATCCAATCCTTGCGGCCGTTGGTCAATTGCAACTAGAGGTTGTTCAACATCGGCTTGAAAACGAATACGGAGTGCCAACCCGCCTAGAACCATTGGGTTTTTCAGTGGCCCGTTGGGTTAATGGCGGCTGGCCAATGCTGGAAAGCGTGGGTCGTATTTTTAACTGCAAAACCGTGCGTGATTGTTGGGACCGGCCTGTGTTGCTATTTAAAAATGATTGGAATTTGAATCAACTACAAGAGGATCACCCAGCCCTAGAACTCGCCTCTGTTGCCCCTGTAGTGAGCGGGCTTGAACCAATCAGCCTATGAGCCCACAACCAAGGCCTGGCCTCGCCAAGATGGATATAGAAGATGTGAATTAAATGCTGAGCCAGTGGTGGGTGCGGCCACGCAACGACGGAGGCTGCGATTACGTGAGGCTACGCAGCAGTTCAATTCAAGGCAAAGAGCAGTATGAATGGATAGAAGGTTGCCACTTACCACCTCAAATGCCTCTACTGAAGAAGCGTCGTTGGTTGAGCCTTGAAACCATGCCCATACATCGCCACCAGCTAGAAGCCCATGGTTATCAACCCAGCAAACCAGTTTTTTAAGCCTTACACAAACCCCTAATTCTCTGCAGACATTGCAGGTTCCCCCATGGCCCAGGGCACTCTTCCCCCCAACCCAAACAGCAGTGATCCCTACGAGCAACTCGGTATTACTGCTGATGCCACTTTTGAGCAGGTGCAAGCGGCAAAACAGAACTGCTTAAACCAAATAAAGACAGATGATGCCTTGGGTCGTGCCCGGGTTGAAACCGCCTACGACTCAGTTTTGATGCAACGCCTCAAAGAACGCCAATTAGGGCAACTCACAGGGGCAGCAGCTACAGCATCAAAACGGGAAGCGGCAAGCAATGCAGCTCCAGCCGCCCCTGCACTGCC
>VFLB01000061.1 GCA_009914645.1 Synechococcaceae bacterium Bin_79_3 | reverse complement strand
TTGCCGGCGATTTGCGAGGTTTATTTACAAATTGGTTTGATACGCACCTAGGTTCAAAAGTGAATAGCCAAAGTTATATTGATTTAGCAAAACAACTTGCAATACCAGCTGCAAAGCTTCTGTTTATCAGTGATGCCCCTGATGAATTAAAGGCAGCAAAATATGCTGGCCTCCAAGTCTGTGGAAGCCAGCGGCCAGGAAATATTCAAATAATAGATGCAGATAGATATAAAACAATAAAAAAATTCAGCGAATTAGATTTAACTAACTCGCTGAATTGATCGTATAATTAATATTTATTTAAAGCTCAGAACAAACCCAAAGTTAATGATTTGTCGATTGGCAAACAAGCTCCGATCCCAAGATAGATGGTAAAAAACGTACCGAATAAGAATGCTGCCATCGCTACAGGGCGGCGGAAAGGATTCTGGAATTTATTGAAGCTTTCAATAAATGGCACCAACATCAAACCAAGTGGAATCATGGTTTGCAGTGCGATACCAAGTAATTTATTTGGTACCACTCTGAGAATCTGAAAAACTGGATAGAGATACCACTCAGGCAGGATTTCAAGGGGGGTGGCAAATGGATCGGCCTTGTCTCCAAGCATGGCTGGATCAAGCACTGCAAGGGCAACTATGCAGCCGATAGTGCCAAGAATTACAACCGGAAAAATATATAGAAGATCATTTGGCCAAGCAGGCTCACCGTAATAGTTGTGGCCCATGCCTTTGGCTAATTTTGCCCTTAGCTTTGGATCGCTTAGATCTGGGGCCTTAAGAATGTGCATAGTAAAAATCTGGTGATGTGGAACTGAACTGCAGAAAGCCTAGGAAATAACTAGCAACTTATAAGGGGCCTGAGATACCTTGTTTACGAATCATAAGGAAGTGGGCGAGCATGAAAACCGCTAACAACCAGGGCAACACAAAAGTGTGAAGGCTGTAGAAGCGCGTAAGAGTTGACTGCCCAACACTTTCGCCTCCCCGCAAGAGTTCCACCATGAAATCACCAACCACTGGCACCGCCGCCGGCACTCCGCTCACAATTTTTACAGCCCAATAACCAACTTGATCCCATGGCAGGGAATAGCCGGTTACA
>VFLB01000084.1 GCA_009914645.1 Synechococcaceae bacterium Bin_79_3 | reverse complement strand
TGCTCGGCATCTGCCTTGGCTTGCAATTGTTATTTGAAAGTAGTGATGAAGGTTGCTTACCAGGCTTGCAACTATTGGCAGGCAAAGTAGCGCCTCTACCGCAAATACCAGGAGAGCCAATACCGCATATGGGTTGGGCACCGCTGGAATTAACAGCTAGCAATTCACTCTTTTTGCCAGGTGGCACTCCAGATTGGATGTATTTCGTGCATTCATATGCCGCTATTCCCACTGACCCCAGCTGCATTACTGCCTA
This sequence comes from Synechococcaceae bacterium Bin_79_3, assembly GCA_009914645.1. Lineage (GTDB taxonomy): Bacteria > Cyanobacteriota > Cyanobacteriia > PCC-6307 > Cyanobiaceae > Synechococcus_D. Next base: position 2,506 of record VFLB01000084.1, on the reverse strand, counting down.
TGCCCCTTATGGCACAAGCAAGCTGGTGGCTTCAGTTGGGAGAGGAGCGCTGCAGGCAACTCAATTTCATCCTGAAAAATCAGGTAATGCAGGCTTACTGATGCTGCGGCGTTGGCTGCAAACCCTGCCGTGAGGCTTAGTAATGGTCAAAAATTACAAAGCCCCCCCGGGATAGTGGCGCGTCCCACCCTTGCCTTAGTGCGGGAGGCGGTGATGAATTCCTTAGGGCCTCAGTTAGTAGACAGCCGTTGGCTTGATCTTTGTAGTGGCAGTGGCGCTATGGCCTGTGAAGCCTTGCTGCATGGAGCAAGCTTTGTGCAGTTGGTGGAGGAAAATCGCCGTATTGCAGCTGTTGCCCGCAGCAATCTGCTGGCGTTGGGGGATGAATATCGAGACAAATGGCAGCTTGCAGTAGCTGAGGTGAGTTGGTGGCTTAATCGCCAGCGCAGTAATGCATCAGCAGAACCATTTTCATTTATTTATGCCGATCCGCCCTACAAATCAAACCTATACGGGGTAATTTGCAACGGCCTCAAACAAGGGCAATTACTTGCTCCAGAAGCATCTCTGTTACTTGAATGCTCAAGGGATGAAGCCCCACAATGCATTGCACCGTGGCAGCAGCTCCATCGTCGCCGCTATGGCCGCACCTTGGTGTTGCAATGGCAGCTTTTAACCGCCGAGAGCGCTGCCTCTGCGGTATTGATTCCAGGCAGCAACGAAAAGACCCACCAGGGTTACGGGGATCAGGCCTAAAACAATGCCGCAGAGGAGAGGTTCAATCATCGACCAGCTTCTGTAGATAGGATTTGTTCATCCAATTTAAGACCTGCAGCACCCTCACCTGTGCTTCCACAACAACTATTGAAGTGAACTGCATTGACGCAAACACAAGTAAATGAGGTTGCAAATGCTTCAGAAGCGCCCCAACGCCGCGGTTTGATCACGGCGTTAGTGGCAATTGCTTTGGTTGCAGCTGTATTGCTGGCAGTTTTTTTATATGGCAACAGCCGCCATGATCCTTATACGCAAAGCAGTTTGGCCTTGCAGGGGGATCAGGAGCGGGGGTCAAAATTGTTTTTAATTAACTGTGCCGGCTGCCATGGCATTGCCGGCCAGGGCGTAGTTGGGCCAAATCTGCACGGCGTAAGCCATCGCAAACGGGATCAGGCGTTAATCCAACAAGTAATTAGTGGAAACACTCCACCAATGCCCAAGTTTCAACCTGATCCCCAATCAATGGCAGACCTCCTCGCCCATCTGCACACGCTGCAGTGATAACTGCAAATTTAGTAGTGGTGCTGGTGGAAACCGCCGGACCCCTAAATCTGGGCAGCGTTGCGAGATTATGTGCAAATTACAAACCAAGCAGATTACGTCTGGTAAATCCCCGTTGCGAGCCCGGTGATCCCCTTGCCAGCTTGATGGCAGTGCGCGGGGGGGAATGGCTAAAAAAGGTGGAATTTCATAGCAGCCTCGGCGCTGCCTTAGCTGATTGCCGCCGGGTGGTGGCATGTTCTGGCCGCATCGAGGCCCAAGAACGCCAGCATCACAATCCCAAAGAAGCAATTGGATGGTTGCTGGAGCCCCTAGCGGGACCAGCCCAGGTGGGATTGGTATTTGGCCGCGAAGACCACGGTTTAAGTAAGGAGGAATTGCTTTTAGCTGGAAGATTGCTGCGAATCCCCACTGGCCCTGGCTACGGATCTTTAAATCTTTCCCATGCAGTTGCTATTTGCTTTGCTGAAATTCAGCAACAATTGGAACAGCAAAAGGATGCTTATGCGCCCCTTCAAGCACTCGATAGCCCTTTAGCAAGCCATGAACAGCTGGAGCAAACCATCCAGGATGCTGAGGCTTTACTACTAAATGTGGGCTTTCTTTATCCCCACACCGCCCGGGCACGAATGGGGAAATTGCGGCAGATTTTGCTGAGGGCTGAACCAAATGCTGAAGAAGTTGCTTTATTGCGTGGAATGGTGCGGCAACTGCGCTGGGCTATCGGTCGCGATTCTGGGTAAGTTGGCCTGCGCATGGGCCAAGTTTTGAGCCAACGTTTTTCAGCAAGCCAACCAGCTTTATTACTTTTGAGGTTGCTAATCCTTGGGGTGGGCCTTGGCGTGCTTACAGGCACTGTTTTGAAGCTGTTGGCGCCACGCTTTAGCGATGCAGGCGCTGGCGTTAACAGTGCGATACCGGTTGTTAACCGCGGCAGCATGGGGGAATTCAAGCCAAACCTTGAATTAAGTGCTTTGAGCCAAACCTATGCAAAATTGGCGGCCCGCCAACCGGATCTCAAAGTTAGTGCCTTCGCGCTGGTGCTAGATAACGGAAATTACGCGCAGCTAAATCCAGATACCCCGCTACCAGCCGCTAGCGCAATCAAAACACCAATACTCCTTGTTGCGTTAGAAGCGATTGATCAAGGCAAGGCGAAATTAAACGAAAAACTAAGCCTTAGCAAAGTTGTAGTTGGGGGCGGCTCAGGTTGGATGGGCAGCCAACC
>VFLB01000207.1 GCA_009914645.1 Synechococcaceae bacterium Bin_79_3 | reverse complement strand
TTTAGATCCTGAACAACTGCACGTTTACTTCCTTCAGCCTGCACGTAAACCTGTCGATATTGACCATCTTCATAGGTTTGATTAACAAACACACCACCATTAAGGGCTCCCAAAACCTGCATCGCCGAGCCAAAATCCACATCCATGGAAGCCATACGATCCCGATCAGGCTCCAGCCTCCAAGCCGGAGCATTACTAATAAATTGAGTATAAAGATTAAAATAATCGCCTGTTGCTAAAGAACGACGAATAAGTTGCCCAGATAACTTACTAAGATCAGTGAAAGAATAACCACCGTTACTTAAGTCGTTAAATTGAAAAGAGATACCACCCTGAGCGCTAAATCCCGGAACAGCCGCGGGTTGTTGGGCTAAAACAATTGCCCCAGGAATTTCACGAAATTTCTTATTCATACGGCGGATGATCGCCCCTGCTGATTGATCAACACTAGTACGCTCTTCGATTGGCTTTAAACCAAAGAAGAACAAGCCTTGGTTTAAAGAGCCACCATTAAAACCAGAACCACCCACAACTTCACCACTGATAACATCTGGCTCACTCGACACAACTTTTCTTACACTAGCTGCTATTTCCATTGTGGCCTCAATAGATGCCTGAGGCGGTAACTGAATAATCCCTAAGCCATAACCTTGATCCTCAGTGGGTACAAATCCTGTGGGAATAGCAACAAAAGCGAAGCCGGTTAAGATAATTCCACCAAGCAAAAATGCAATTAATATTTTACGCAGACGAATCGCCTTACTGAGAAGTGAGCTATATCCCCTTTGCAAGCCCTCAAAGAAACGATTAAATGTTCGAAAAATAGGTTGGAGGAACCCACCAACAACTGCCCCAGACAAGCCAAATCCAAGGCTCCAAATCCAACCACCAAATAAATAGCCATAGCCAGCACCAAACAAACCTGCAATTACAATCCAATGCCAACCGCTTGGATTTGTCTTACCACCACCCAATAAAAGTGCCGATTGGAGCGGCTTTCCTGTTATTGCGTTAAAGGTACTAACAATAATTGCGAAAACAATTGTGAGGGCAAATTGGCGGTAGATAACACCGGTTGCGCCTGGGAAAAAAGTAACCGGAACGAATACAGCCATCAACACTAAAGCTGTGGCCATAATAGCTCCCGTTAATTCCTTCATTGCATTAGAAGCTGCAGCAAACGGCTTATCTCCAGCTTCAATTTTAGCTGAAACCGCCTCTACAACAACAATTGCATCATCAACTACCAAGCCTGTTGCAAGAATAATACCTAAAAGAGTAAGTTCATTAATTGAGAAACCAAATGCTTTTACGAAAATCATCGCGCCTAAAAGTGCAATTGGTAGTGCCAAAGCTGGCACCATTGTTGCCTTCCAGTCTTGGAGGAAAAGAAAGATAATCAAAAGCACTAATACAATCGCATCACGAAGAGCATCGAGCGCACCATATATAGATGCATTAATAAAATCAGTTTGATCAAATACCTTCTCTAATAAGACCCCTGGAGGTAAGGTTGAACTGAAATCAGCAAGCACTTGGTCAACAGCCTTAGCCGTTGATATTGCGTTGGTGCCTGGCAACTGAATCACACCGAATCCAATACAAGGATTACCTGTTAAAACATTTTCAGCAGACTGAAAGAAATTTTGAAATGCGTATTCAGCTCTACCAACATCACTAAGCTTTATCAAGCTGCCATCTGGTCCTTTAG
>VFLB01000273.1 GCA_009914645.1 Synechococcaceae bacterium Bin_79_3 | reverse complement strand
TAGACAGTTCTCGTTCCCGATCAGTAACCACAACAGGTGTTCAAATTCAAGCCTCATTGAGGGCAGCCACCCCAGGCAACACCTTGCCTTCCAAAAGCTCAAGGCTGGCACCACCACCGGTGGAGATATGGGACATCTTATTTGCAACACCAACCTTTTCAACTGCTGCAACTGAATCGCCACCACCAATGATCGTGCAACAGCCGCTGCCGCTTAATTCGGCCAGGGTGTGGGCGATGGCATTTGTGCCGGCTGCAAACTTATCAAATTCAAAAACTCCCATTGGGCCATTCCAAATCACAGTTTTGCAATCAGCCAAGGCCGCTTGAAAAGCTTTGATTGAATCTGGACCAATATCTAAACCCATCCAGCCATCAGGGATCACATCAATTGCCACTGTTTGAGTGTTGGCATCAGGGGAAAAGTTGTCGGCCAACACCACATCAGTTGGCAACAACAACTGCACACCCTTGGCAGCAGCTTTGGCCTCTAGTTCCTTAGCTAGCTCAAGCTTGTCCTCTTCTACCAAACTCTTACCAACAGCTAAACCACGGGCTTTGTAGAAGGTGAAGATCATGCCGCCACCGATTAAAACCTTGTCGCATTTATCGATCAAAGCTTCCAAAACTCCAATTTTGCTGCTCACCTTGGAGCCACCAACAATGGCTGCTAACGGGCGTTTTGGCTCATCGATTGCACCCTGTAAATATTGCAGCTCTTTTTCCATCAACAAGCCCGCCACACTGGGCTTGAGGTGAGCTGTTACACCCTCGGTGGAGGCGTGGGCGCGGTGAGCTGCACCAAAAGCATCATTTACATACATATCAGCCAGATTGGCCAACTTGGCAGCAAAAACCGGGTCATTTTTTTCTTCCTCCGCAAAAAACCGCACGTTCTCAAGCAGCACCACATCACCTTCTGCCATTGCTGCCACCTTGGCCTCAGCATCTGGGCCGATGCAACTTTCTGTTTTAAGAACAGGCTTACCAAGCAGTTCAGTTAAACGAACAGCCACTGGTGTTAACCGCATCGCTTCATTCACCTCACCTTTGGGCCGGCCGAAGTGAGCGGCCAAAATGACCTTGGCACCATTGCTGATCAGGTGATTGATTGTGGGTAAGGCAGCGCGGATACGGGTGTCGTCGCTGATGGCACCGGCTTCATCGAGGGGCACATTGAAATCAACCCGCACCAGCACACGTTTTGAGCGCAACTCATCAGCGGTGAGAACGGTGAGAGAGCGCTTAGCCATGGGTAAGAATTAGATTAACGCTGCTGAGATTAACGCGAAATCACTTGCCACAAGCGATTGGCGAGCTAATACAAGGGTTACGTTGGTTCTGTGCAATAAATGTTCAGCACGATCCTGTTCCCCCTAGACCACAGCCGCAGCGCCCTTGATACCGCTGCAACAGCAATGAAAATGGTGCAGCAGCACAACAGCCGATTGGTGTTGCTTTCGGTGGTGGATCCAAACGACAGCAGCATGGCTAATGCCGATGGAGTGGCACAACTGCTGCAACAAGCCCACGACACGTTTCAACGGGCCGGCATCAACTGTGAGGTGATTGAACGGGAAGGCAACCCTGCTTTTGTAATAGGTGATGTGGCCGATGAAATTGAAGCAGACCTAATCGTGATGGGCACCCGCGGCATCAGCCTTGATACAGACCAACAAAGCACTGCTGCCCGCGTGATTCAACTGGCACCATGTGCCGTATTGGTGGTGCCCTAATGCTTAGTAGCGCCGCTCCGGCGATTCAGTGGTATCCAGGCCACATTGCCAAGGCGGAGAGAGCCCTCAATGGCCATTTAGCAAAAGTAGATCTTGTAATTGAAGTGCGCGATGCGCGCATCCCAAATGCCACTGGCCATCCCAGGTTGCAACGTTGGATTAAAGACAAGCAACACCTTTTGGTGTTAAATCGCCGCGACATGGTGAGCAAAGAAGCTCAGCAGCAATGGGATGCCTGGTTTCGCTTACAGGGCCAAACCCCTTGGTGGTGCGATGCCAAGGTGGGAACTGGAGTTAAACAATTGCAACAGGCAGCAATTCGCGCTGGCAACAGCCTCAACAGCCGCAGAGCCGATCGTGATATGAAGCCGCGGCCAGTGCGAGCTTTGATGTTGGGGTTCCCAAATGTGGGGAAATCTGCCTTGATCAATAGGCTGGTGCGTCAGAAAGTAGTTGCCAGTGCCCGTAGGGCAGGGGTTACCCGAAGCCTGCGTTGGGTGAGATTGGGCCAAGACATTGATTTATTGGATGCACCAGGGGTGTTGCCACCACGGCTTGATGATCAGATGGCGGCTTTACGGCTGGCCCTATGCGACGACATTGGCCAAGCCGCCTACGACTCAGAAGCGGT
>VFLB01000308.1 GCA_009914645.1 Synechococcaceae bacterium Bin_79_3 | reverse complement strand
GCGGCAGGCCTTGATTTCAGTGCCATCACCAACCCCGACAACCGTTTATTGATGGTGCCAAGCGCCTGCGGAAAAGCACGGGCTCTGCTTGTTCGAAATGGTGATGTGCCGGTTTATGTGGCCTACGGCCAAGCGCAACTTGGAGTTGTGGGTTACGACGTGCTGCAGGAGCAGCAACGCAATGTTGCCCAGCTGCTTGATCTTGGTTTTGGTGGTTGCCGCATGGCAGTGGCTGTGAAAGCATCAAGCCCCTACCGCCGTGCCGCCGATCTACCCGCCCATTGCCGCGTAGCAAGCAAATTCACTCGTTGCGCCTCAGAATTTTTTGAAAAACTTGATCTACCAATAGATCTAATCCATCTCACCGGATCAGTTGAACTGGGGCCACTCACCGGTATTTCAGAAGCGATCGTGGATCTTGTTGCCACCGGCCGCACCCTTAAAGACAATGGCCTAATTGCAATTGAAGATCTCTTTTTCAGCACTGCGCGTCTTGTTGCTAACCCCCTCTCGCTACGCCTTGATAACGGGCAGTTGCAGGATCTAGTTGATGCAATGGCTGCTGTTGGGCAAATAAAAGCATGAAGGATTTGGCCCGGCTGCAACGCCTGTTGCCTTATCTTGCCAGGGATCGCAAGCGCTTAATAATTGCATTAATCCTGTTATTACCGGTGGCGGCAGTGGGTGCGATGCAACCACTTTTGGTAGGGCAAGTAATTTCTGTTCTACGCGCTGAACCTTCCTGGTGGTGGCTGGAAGCGATGCCGATGGCACTGGCAATTCGCTGGTTGATAGGGCTATTGCTGGTGGCAGTATTAATACGCCTCGCTTTGCAGGGAAGTCAGAGTCTTTTAGTGCAAACCATCGGCCAACGGCTTACAGCACAACTAAGGATTGATTTATTTAGCCATAGCCTCAATCTCTCATTGCGATTCCACGACCGCACCCCAGTTGGCAAATTAATAACAAGGCTCACTAATGATGTAGATGCATTAGCTGAAGTTTTTGGCTCCGGCGCGATTGGCGTGTTAGCAGATATTGTTACTTTTGTGGTAATTGCAACATTAATGTTATCTATAAATCGCCCCTTAGGCTTACTTCTACTTGCTTTACAAGTACCCATTACCTTGCTTTTAATCAGTTTGCAGCAACGCTATCGGAAAGCAAATTACAGAGTAAGGGAAGAACTCGGGCAATTAAATTCAGATCTGCAGGAAAATCTTCAAGGTCTTGAGGTGGTGCAAATGTTTAGACGCGAGAATCTAAACAGTGAAAAATTTGCAATAACAAATGCTAAATATCGCCGAGCTGTTGATGGAACAATTTTTTATGACAGCGCGATTTCCTCACTACTTGAATGGATTTCGCTAGCAGCTGTTTCGTTAGTTCTTGCGATCGGTGGCCATCTTGTTACATCGGGAGCGATGGGCCTTGGTGTTCTAACAACCTTTATTCTTTTTTCGCAAAGACTATTTGATCCCTTGCGTCAGTTAGCAGAAAGATTTACACAAATCCAAGCGGG
>VFLB01000086.1 GCA_009914645.1 Synechococcaceae bacterium Bin_79_3 | reverse complement strand
TGTTGGGGCCTGCGTCTACGCAAGTGCAGGTTGAGAATTTGACGCCTTTCCTCCGGTTCCGGCAAGCTCAATACAAACAATTCATCAAACCGCCCCTTACGCAGTAACTCTGGAGGCAACTTATCGATCGCATTGGCTGTTGCTACAACAAAAACAGGGCTGCTTTTTTCCGCCATCCAAGTAAGCAAGGTGGCTAATACTCTTTGGCTGGTGCCGCCATCGCTGCGGCCATCCAAACTGAAACCTTTATCGATTTCATCGATCCACAGGATGCAAGGGGCCATTGCCTCAGCGGTGCGGATCATGTCGCGGCTGCGGGCTTCACTAGCCCCCACCAAGCCAGCAAATAGGCGTCCGAGATCGAGGCGAAGCAAGGGCATCCCCCAGCTGTGGGCTATTGCTTTTGCTGTTAATGATTTACCGGTGCCTTGGGGCCCCACCAGCAGCACGCCTCTGGGGTTTGGCAGCCCGTAGCTTTGTGCCTCTGCCGTAAAAGCAAGCCTGCGCCTTTCCAGCCACAATTTGAGTTGATCTAAACCACCGATTTCACTTGGATCTGCATCAGCCGGGCAGTATTCCAGTAGATCGCTGCGGGCTAGGGCTAGGCGCTTTTCTTCCAATACATCGCTTATATCGGCTGCATCTAACCGGCCATGACGGGCTAGTGCTCTAGCTGCTAGCTGGCGGATGCGTTGTTCTGGTAAACCGCGGCAGCTGCGCACCAATAGTTCGAGGGCTTGAGGTTCCAGGGGGCTACCAGCTGCCACACCAATCCCCCCCAATAGGGCGTTGATCTCATTGGCATCAGGTAAGGGCAGCTCCAGCACCGTTACGGTTGATTCCAATTCCCGGGGCAGCTGTAGATCAGGGGCAGCAATGATCAGGGTGCGAGGTTGCTTGCACAGTTCCACCGCGAGGTTGCGCAGCCGCCGGCAGATGGCGCTGTCGTCTACAAAACGATGAAAATCCAGCAGAAGCAAAAGACCAGCACTATCTGCTGGCAATAGATCAAGGCTGTCTAGTGCGGCTAGTGGTTGGCGCGCAGCGGCGCCTTGATGGTTTGGTAATCCCTGTAATCCAGCAACAAAATCCCAGCGCAGTAGTGGTCTTTGCCCGAGGTTTTGGGCCACCTGTTGCATTAATCGCAGCAGTCTTTCCTCTTCCTGCTGACGAATCCAGAGGATCGGGGTGCGGCTGCGGATTAACAGATCCAACTGAGCGATCCAGGCGCTCATGACTGTTTTGTTAAGGCCTCTAGTGCCGCCCAGCGGGGATCAAGCACCACTTTTGCTGCTTCAGGGATCACTTCAGGCGGCATGATGCCAATGCAGTTGGCATCACATAAACGTTTAAGGGGCAATTGCAGGCTTAATTGTTCAAATAACCAATGCTCCCAATCAAAATCAGCTTCAGGGTTGAGGCTTTCCACCGCAGTATCCAAGCTGCCGATTAATTCTGTTTCGGGCGCATCTGAGGCGCTAGCTGTAATCGCGATAAGTTCATTAGCTTTAGCTTTCAGCTGATAGCTAAAAGAATTCAAACAGCGATCGCAGCAAAGTTCCACTTGGGTTGAAGCTGCACCGTTCACCTCAAGTGCTACGCCCCTGTGATGCAGCTCAAGCCAACCTTTCACTGGCCCCAAGCTGGGAAGTTGAGCTAGGGGCTGATTTATCTGAAAACGTTTCGCTTCCCCAAGTAATCGCAGCTCCCGCAGTGGGATCGGCTTCATCAGCGCTTGCCTTTTGGTTCAAATGGCATCCGTTCAGAAGAAATAGCAGTTGCACTGGCAGTAACCGTTTGTTGCGTCATCTGCTGATCAAGAATTGCCTGAAGGTTTTCTGGTAGCGGTTCACGTATGAGCACAAATGTTTGGAAGGCCTGGAAAATGTTGGCGATCACCATGTAAAGCAAAACCCCAGCTGGCAAAGGGAAAAACAGAAACATGCCGGTGATCATCACCGGGGTGATCTTGTTGGCGGTTGCCTGTTGCGGATTGGCCGGCATCCCCCAGCCAGAAAGGATTTGAGATACAAAAAGACTGATGCCAAACCCTGCCACTAAACCGGCAATATCCCAATTCACCTGGCCATCTGTGCGAATTCCCACCTGACCCAATGCCTTAATAAATAAGAAACCACTGCGGGCAGCCAATCCTGGGATCTTCACTTCAACGGTGGCATCTCCAGGCGTTAGGGCTGTAACTGTGCCGTTTGAGGCAATAGAAACCACCCCTTCACCCTTGGTGATATTCCACTGGGGGCTCATGTCGATTGTGGGGGTGAGCCGCTCTTCCACTGCCTCAAGGCTTTCGCTGCCATCTTTGGTTTGCAGTAACACCTTGGCTTGTTCTCCCACACCAAGCCGATTTCCGCCTGGTAGAGCCGCTACAACAGGGATGTGGTTTGTTTCGTTGATAAATATTGAATGGCTTGCGCTTGTAAATGGTTTTGCTTCTACCGCTGCCACTAAATCAGCAGGCACCACCTTCACGTTGAAGGTGTAAGGCACATCTGCAAAAGGTGATCCCCTCAAGGTGGCAAACAGCGCAAACAGAATTGGCATCTGCACCACAAGGGGCAAGCAACCCGCCAAGGGGCTGCCAAATTCCTTCATTACTTTGCCTAATTCCTCCTGTTGCTTCTGGGGATTATTGGCAAATTTGGATCGGATATCGGCCTGACGTTTCTGCATTACCGGTTGGGCAATGCGCATGCGGCGGGCGTTTCGAATTGAGCCAGCACTAAGTGGAAATAGGGCAAGCCGGATCACAACCGTGAGGGCAATGATCGCCAAGCCGTAGCTGGGCACCAGTCCGTAAAAGAAATCGAGGATTGGTAACAGCAGGTTGTCGGAGATGTAGCCGATCACAGGGAGGGAGGTGCAGGGGGAAGGTATTTGATGTGAGTGTGCCTCAAGAGCAGCTCAGCTTTAACTGGCAACAGCAAAGCCACTGGGGGGCGTGC
>VFLB01000039.1 GCA_009914645.1 Synechococcaceae bacterium Bin_79_3 | reverse complement strand
GTTTGCCCTTTGGAATCAAGGTTTTGGTAGTTAATAGCTGCAAGATTTGCTGCTGTTTCAATTAGTGGATAAATCAGATCAGTTTCGTAGTTATTTGGCACCTGCTGAAGAATTTGAGCCATTCGCTCAAGGCCCATGCCGGTGTCAATACATGGCTTTGCTAGAGGAGTTAGCTCCCCTTCAGCGTTGCGGTTGTATTGCATAAATACCAAGTTATAAAACTCGATAAAACGGGAGTCGTCTTCTAGATCAATGCCGGTGTCGCCTAGTTCCGGTTTGAAGTCGTAATAGATTTCGGAACATGGTCCGCAAGGACCGGTGGGGCCAGAAGCCCAAAAATTATCGGCTTCATCCATACGAATGATTCGATTTGGCTTAACGCCTACCAGATCGCGCCAGATCTGCTCTGCTTCGTCGTCTTCCCTGAAAACACTAACTACCAAATTTTTTGGATCAAGCCCATACAGCTCAGTACTCAGCTCCCAAGCCCATTTGATCGCCTCTTCCTTGAAATAATCAGCAAATGAAAAATTGCCGAGCATCTCAAAATATGTGTGATGCCGCGCCGTACGGCCCACATTTTCAATATCGTTTGTTCTTATGCATTTTTGGCTGCTGGTAACCCGCGCCGCAGGCCGCTGCTGCTGCCCCAAAAAAACCGGCTTAAATGGCAACATGCCAGCGATTGTTAGCAGCACCGTTGGGTCTTCCGGCACCAAGGAAGCGCTTGCCATTGGTTTATGGCCTCGCTGCTCAAAAAATTTAAGAAAAGCAGCACGAATTTCAGTGCCGCTGCGGGGGTTAATTGCCATTTCGAAGCATTTCAAACCTGATGCAGCCATGATCTCGCAACGGCGATTCAATTTGCTGCCAGCGCCCAGCCATAGTGAAGCGCTGGGGCGCTGTTTCCTATGAGCCTGCTGCATGCCGCCTGGCTCCAGAATTCTGCTCTGCCTTGCCTTGCCCTTTGGGCTGATAACTGGCAGGTAGCAACACCAATCGAGCTAGATCGGCTGGAGGCACCACTGCTCCATCCGCTTGCTTTGTCTGAACCTGAATTATCAAATTGGTTGCAGCAACAGAAGTTGATGCCAGCAGGTACGCAGCCTCTGGAATTGCAATTAAGCCTGCCCACCCGCAGCAATGGCCTGCCTTTGATGGCGGGTGAGTTGCTGCCGAAACAATTGGAATGGTGGCCTTGGCGGGTGCCTGCCCTTGTATTACAAGCTCCCTTGGCAGCCATTTGGCTGAGCAAATTGCCGCTTACTGGAGGCAGCAACAATTGCCTTAGCGATGAATTGCTCTGGTGGAGCCACTTACAGCGCTGGGTATTGAGCTTGATCGCCAGGGGGCGTTGGCTACCAGCCGTGCAAACAAATAGATCTGGCCTTGCTAGTGGCCGTTGGGAGCCATTGCTGAACCATGAAAGCGACCGCCGCCGCCTGGAAGATCTAGCTAGCCGCATGCCAGCAGTGATCCACTGCGCCAACGCTTCTGAAATAGGTGAACTGGCCTGCAAGCGGCCAAGTGCGCCCCGCTTGCAACTCGCAGAAATTATTGCCGTTCTGCTCGATAGCCAGCTGCGTTCAGATCAACAAACTATTTCTAATAAAATAGAAGCCACAAAGTTAGACCCCCTACTAGCTGCCTGGCAGAGCTCGTTGCATTGCAGCGCAGCCGATTTGGAACTTGTGGAAGGGGATTGCCAACGGCTGGCTTCCGCCACTGCCCATTGGCGCGAAACAGTGGCAGGAAGGATGGCTCCAGCAAGGGCTGTATTAGAGCTGCAGGTACCAGCTGAAGGCAGTGAACTGTGGCAGCTGCATTTCGGCCTGCAAGCGGAAGCGGATCCAAGCCTGCGTCAACCCGCTGCAGCGGTGTGGGCCGCTGGGGCAGGCAAACTTCAATTGGGCGACATCAATGTGGCAGAACCAGCGGAATTATTGCTGGAGGGTTTAGGTAGAGCCTTAGTGGCTTTTGAGCCCCTCGGTCGCGGCTTAGAAACTGCCACCCCTGAGCAGATGCAATTGGCTCCAGCAGAAGCATTTGTGCTGGTGCGTACCGCTACTGCACGCCTGCGTGATGTGGGGGTGGGAGTGGTTTTACCCGCAAGCCTTAGCGGCGGCCTAGCAAGCCGGCTCGGCTTGGCAATTAAAGCCGAATTACCAAGCGGAGCAACAGGTTTCAGCCTTGGCGAAGATCTCGAATGGAGCTGGGAGTTGATGATCGGCGGTGTATTAATCAGCCTTAAAGAGCTCGAACGGCTACAAGCAAAACGCAGTCCGCTGGTGCAACACAAGGGGGCATGGCTTGAATTAAGGCCGGCTGATCTACGCAATGCCGAAAAGTTTTGCGCGCTTAACCCACCCCTAAGCCTTGATGACGCTTTAAGACTCAGCGCAAACGAGGGGGAAAGCCTGCAGCGGCTGCCGGTGCATCATTTTCAAGCCGGTCCGCGCCTGCAAGCGGTGCTGGAGCAATACCACCAGCAAAAGGCCCCGGATCCGCTACCTGCACCGGAGGGATTTAGCGGGCAGCTACGGCCATATCAAGAACGGGGCTTGGGTTGGCTTGCCTTCTTGCATCGCTTCAACCAAGGCGCCTGCTTAGCAGACGACATGGGCTTGGGCAAAACAATTCAACTGCTGGCGTTTTTACAACACTTAAAAGCAGAAAAAGAATTGCGCCGACCCGTATTACTGGTGGCTCCCACTTCAGTGCTCACGAATTGGAAACGGGAAGCGAGTAAATTCACCCCAAAACTAAATCTAATTGAGCACTACGGGCCAAAACGTGCGGCGACAGATGCTGCGTTAAGCAAAAGCCTAAAAGGGATAGATCTATGTTTAACAAGCTATGCCTTATTGCAAAGGGATAGCAATCTATTAAGCAATGTGGATTGGCAGGGAGTGGTGATAGACGAAGCCCAGGCAATCAAAAATGCTGCTTCAAAACAAAGCCAAGC
>VFLB01000189.1 GCA_009914645.1 Synechococcaceae bacterium Bin_79_3 | reverse complement strand
CCAAAACGCTTTTTAAAATTTGGATGTAATGCTTCCACCGCCGAAATCGTTTTTAGAGCTGTATCAAGGTTTACCGGCAGCAAACCATCAGCATCGGGGCGAAAACGGGTTAAACCCACTGGCACCACTGCTACAGATAACACCGCCGGCCAATCACCACCTGCAAAACGTGCCAAATCATTCAGGGTATTGATTAAGGCTTCACCATCATTGATACCAGGGCAAACCACAACCTGGGCATGAATCTGCAAACGCCGTTCTTGAAACCAGGCCAACTGATCCAAAAGCAGGCCCGCCCGCTCGTTTTGCAATAAACGACTACGCAGGGCTGGATCTGTGGCATGCACGGATACATAAAGAGGAGAAAGCCGTTGCGCTTCGATCCTTTGCCAGTCGGCGGGGGTGAGATTTGTGAGGGTTAGGTAAGAGCCGTATAAAAAACTAAGCCGGTAATCGTCGTCTTTTAGGTACAAACTATGGCGCCGCCCAGGGGGTTGCTGATCGATAAAACAAAAAGGGCAGTGGTTGTTGCATTGCCGCAAGCCATCAAATAGAGCCTCTGTAAAACCAAGCCCCAGCCCATCATCAGCATCCTTTTCCAGCTCCAAGCGATGAATTTCCCCGCTGGGATCCTCCACCTCTAAAAGCAACTCCTCCTCCCCGCAAAGCATTTGCAGATCGATTAGATCTCTCGGACGCATGCCATTTATTGCGATCAAGCGATCACCAGCTTGAAAACCAAGCTCCTCGCCAATCGAACCAGGTTCCACAGTTGCCACCACAGCCGGCTGGGGAGTTGCAGCACCTGGATCACTGTTTATTGGAATCCCAGAACTAGGCTCCAGCCACACGTCCGTAAATGCGAGTTAACCCAGTGTGGGGTTTCCCGCTGCTAAACCAAGTAATAAAGCTCCAAACAGCAAGCGATACACCACAAAAGGCCAGGTGCTATTGGTTTTTAGAAATTCCAGCAGCCAGGCAATCGCCAACCAAGAAACCAATGCAGCTGAGCCAATGCCTAAAAGCAACGGCAGTGGGCCATAGGTGGCACCAGCTTTAAGCGCATCTTTGAGCTCTACCAAACCCGCCAAGGTGATGGCCGGAATACCCAACAAGAAAGAAAACCTTGCGGCATCAGCCCTTTCCCAACCGCTTAAAAGTGCTGCAGTAAGGGTGCTGCCGGAGCGTGAAACCCCTGGAATTATGGCAAGTGCTTGGGCTACGCCTACGAATAAACCATTGCCAGGGCGCACCTCTTTTAATTGCAGGCTGCGTTTGCCAATTTGTTCTGCCAAAGCCAGCAATAAAGCCATCACAATCGACACCACACCAATAGAGGCAAGGCTGCGCAATGGCGAACTCTCATATCCAGGCCAAAACAATTTGATTGCTAAACCCGCAAATACGATCGGCAACGTTCCCAGAGCAATCGCCACCCCCAAACGGGCATCTTGGTGGCCCCAATCGCCACCCCTTAAAGCCCTGGCAATGCCCCTAAATACCAAGTTGAGATCGGCGCGGAAATAGGCAATCACCGCGATGATGCTGCCCAACTGAATCACAGCCGTTACCGCAACTCCAGGATCACCCCAACCAAGCAAAACAGGCACCACTTTTAAGTGGGCCGTGCTGCTAATCGGCAAAAATTCGGTGAGGCCTTGCACCACCCCAAGCACCAAGGTGCGCCAACAGGCCTCGAGAAGCGAAATGGGTTGGCTTGGGTCCACTTTTTAAAAAAGATTTAGCAGCGGCACCTTACGGCTCCTGCAGCTTTAGTGCTTTTAGCCTTAAGGTTACGAAACTTTGTAAACCATTTGTTGGCGCGCTCCGGCTCAACGTTAATAACCCAAGCGCTGCCTGCTGCTAGCGAAATTCTTTGGCTGCCAAAGCAGTTTCATATCCCAGTTCAAAAGCAACTATCTCTGCCGGTTCTGGCGGCTTTATTGGTAACCCTGCCTGTGTTTGTGCAGGCTCCATTAGTGCGGCAGCAACCAATGCTCGCTGCTTTATTCACATTTGTCTTGCTCGCTGTTGGAATTAGCAAAAGGAACAGCTGGGGCAACTTATTAGTGGGTTTCAGCGGCAGCTGGCTGGCGGGCTGTTTGTTTTGGGGTTGGCTCAGGCTGCATCCCCTCTGGCATTTACCGGTGGAGGCATTTGCGCTACCGATTGCTATTGCGGGGCTCTGGGGGCCCTGGCGTCAGGCCGGCCAGTTTTACCTAGGTGCACTAATCGGCACTGCTTGCACCGACGCAGCTATGGCCATTTGTGGGGTGATGCCGCTTTGGCCTGAGGTGCTAGCCGCAGAACCCGAGCAGGCAAGGCAATTGTTAGCTCAAGCAGCGGCCCTCGTAATAGAGCCAGCTCACTTTTTAGTAGTTTTAATTTTTGCTGTTGCAATGCTGCTTACAAGCCGTTGGTTGTGGTGCAAAGGAGCAGGTTGCAGGCTTGTTGCGGCTTGCCTTGCCACCACTTTGGTGGTGGATGGAATTTTCTTGGGCTTAGCTCTTTTGATTCCCCAATTCAGCGGCTTGGTTTAAAGATCTGCAAATGGCAACCTCTTTTTTAGGGTTTGCATGCAAAAGAGTATGTAACGTTGCTGTTTATACCTGCTACATCCCCGCATGACCAGGCTCAACCGTTGGCTTGCTTCCTTACTTTGCAGCGCACTGCTATTTGTTGGGCTTTGGATAGCCATGCCCCAGCTAGCTCAAGCCGATGAGCTGCGCAATCTGGCCGACGACAAAATTGCCCAAGCCCAAGGCAAAGTGGATTTAAATAACTCCTCTGTAAGGCGCTTTCAGCAATTTCCAGGCATGTATCCCACCCTTGCTGGCAAAATTGTTGTAGGGGGCCCCTATCAAGAAGTTGATGATGTGCTGAAACTTGATCTAAGCGAGCGCCAAAAAGAATTATTTGAAAAATATCGCTCCAATTTCACTGTTACCCAGCCTGAAATTGCCCTAAATGAAGGATTTGATCGCATCAACGACGGTCAATACCGCTGATCGCTTCTTCTCCTCAAGCTTCCAGCTTTAATCCCTTCCTCGCCCCCTGGGATGTAGTGGTAGTGGGGGGAGGGGCAGCTGGCCTAATGGCTGCTTTGGAAATACCAAAGGCCCTGAAGGTGCTGCTGCTATGCCGCGATAGTGAACTGCGTTCCGCCAGCCGTTGGGCCCAAGGCGGCCTTGCAGCAGCGGTGGGCCACGACGACAGCCCACACCTGCACCGGGCAGACACGATCGAGGCAGGAGCAGGTTTATGCGAACCAGCGGCGGTGGATTTACTGGTTCAAGAAGCCCCAAACTGCGTTGATCGTTTGTTGCAGCTTGGCCTCCCACTAGATCGAGATGGCAGTGAATTAAGCACCACCTTGGAAGCTGCCCACAGCAGAAGACGGGTACTTCACGCCCAAGATCAAACAGGGCGCGCCCTGGTGGATTTACTCGAACAGCGGGTAAGGCAGCAAACCAATGTTTGCTGGTTGCAAGGGGGCCTTGTTTTACAGCTATGGCTTGAATCAAACCGTTGTTGCGGCTTGCAGCTGTTGTTTGGCGCTCAGCTGGGATGGCTGCAGGCTGGAGCTGTGGTGCTAGCAACCGGTGGTGGTGGTGATCTTTTCGCAAACACCACAAATCCCAGCACTGCTAGAGGCGATGGGGTAGCAATGGCCTGGGAGGCCGGGGCAGTGCTGCGGGATCTGGAATTTGTGCAATTTCATCCCACCGCCTTAATGCACCCCGGGGCGCCCCATTTCCTTTTAACGGAGGCCCTCAGGGGGGAAGGGGCTCGTTTATT
>VFLB01000076.1 GCA_009914645.1 Synechococcaceae bacterium Bin_79_3 | reverse complement strand
TCATCAGTAACAGGCAACAAGCGCAGCTGTTCAGGGGCTAGCCAAAAAGGAAAATCACCTGCATAGTTTTCCGTCATAATGCCAAAAAATCTTTCCAAAGATCCAAATATCGCCCTGTGTATCATGATTGGCTGCTTGCGGCTGCCATCTACTGCTACATATTCAAGGTTAAATCTCTCTGGTAAATTAAAATCAAGTTGAATCGTGGAACATTGCCACATTCTGCCGATAGCATCTTCTATTTTTAAATCAATCTTAGGGCCATAAAATGCACCGCCACCTTCGTCTATCTTATAACTCCAGCCCTTGCGATTAAGAGCTTCAATAAGGCCGTTTGTGGCAAGTTCCCATGCGGTATCCTCACCTATTGATTTTGGCGGCCTTGTTGATAGGTTTATTTCATATTTAGTGAAATCAAACGTAGACAGAATCAGCTCCGTAAGATCTAGTATTTTTAAAATTTCGTCTCCAATCTGTTCCGGTAGGCAAAAAATATGAGCATCATCTTGAGTGAAGCCGCGCACTCTCATAAGCCCATGCATTACCCCGGGACGTTCATAGCGATAAACGGTGCCCAATTCGGCCCAGCGAATTGGCAATTCTCTGTAGCTTCTTAATTTATTTGCATATGTAAGAACATGAAAAGGGCAATTCATTGGTTTTAATTGATATTCACGCTCATCTACCTGCATGGGGCCAAACATGCTCTCACTGTAAAAATCAAGATGACCTGATGTTTTCCAGAGGTTAATATCAGCTACATGGGGGGTGTAGAGCAATTCATAGCCAGCATCAAAGTGTGCGGCTCGCCAATAATCTTCAATAAGTAATCGCATCCTCGCCCCTCGGGGATGCCAAAAAACAAGGCCAGCCCCTGCTTCATCCTCAATAGAAAAAAGTTCTAAATCTTTGCCAATGCGTCGATGGTCGCGGCGCAGGGCTTCCTGTTTACGTCTTTGGTATTCAGCTAATTGTTCAGTAGATGCCCATGCTGTGCCGTAGATACGCTGCAACTGAGCCCTTTTCTCATCGCCACGCCAGTAGGAACCAGCAACACTTTCCAGTTCAAAAGCTTTTGCATTTAATTCGCCCGTATTTTCTACATGGGGACCGGCGCAAAGATCCCACCAGGTTTCCCCAAGCGTGTAGATGGTGATGGGTTCCTGCAGCCCGGCAAGAATTTCTAATTTGTATGGTTCGTTGTTAGCAATGATTTTCGTCTGTGCCTCAGCCCTTGTTACCTCGATGCGTTGGAGCGGTAAGCGTCTGCCAATTATTTTTGCCATCTCCTTTTTGATCGCCTTTAAATCGGCCTCAGTGAATGGAGCTGGGTTATCAAAATCGTAATAAAATCCAGTTTCAGTCCACGGTCCAATCGTTACTTTTGCGGCTGGAAACAGATGCTGAACGGCCATCGCCATCACATGGCTCATGGAATGACGGATCCTCAGCAACTCAGGATCTTCACTAGTTTTCGGCAGGGTGATGGGTACTTGAATCTCCGTGGTTAATTCCTGCACCAATCAAGCTCCTGCAACCTTGATCCTACGCATTCAAATCCTTATTCTGTCAACGGGATCGGTTCTAATGGAACCAGCTCAAGATCTTTAAGGCAAAACCGTGAGCAGGCCGTCTTATAAGTCGATTTTTCACGATTCCCTTACGCAGAAGCTGCGTAGGGTAGATATTTCTTATGCATTCTGGTGTCTTTCCCTGGTGGGAATATGCGGAATGCAGCGCTTCTACAACCGGCGTCCAGTGAGCGGAATTGTGTACCTACTTACATTTGGGATTTGCGGCTTTGGCCAATTGATTGATTTATTTTTGATTCCAGGTTTTGTGGAATCATCTAATTACCCACTATTACTGGAAGAAGCGATTGCGGCAAAGGACCTACAAGATCCTCTAGATCGGCAACTGCTTTTGCTTGCACGCCGCAGTGGACCGGGCGGCTTCAGCATCAATGATGCTGTGTTGGCATTAGAGCCCAGCGGTGTATTTGATGTAGCTGCTGTACGAGCAGAAATCGAACGACTTTTACATGCGGATCTGCTAGACATAACAAATAATCAGCAGGGCCGCGTGGTGTATCGGGAACCATGAAGATAGCTGAAAAATATCTCTGGTTTGGATCTGGTATTATAATTGGAGGTATTGTTATTAGTTTAATTTTAATTAGAACCGCCGCAACAGAATGGATTTTTTTTGGGAAATCTCCTCGTCCGATATTTGCACAGGCTGCAGATTTGCAGCGATTGTTACCCGCTACACCGGAATTGTCAAAAAAATGTAAGCAAATTCTGAACCCGAGAGAAATTTGGCAGCCCGCTGATAAAACAAACTATGGCCTACGCAGACCTAGAGATTTAGCTGACGGCAGGATTCCAAATCAACCTTCTGTAATAGTTTTACACGAAACAGTGCTACCATTAGATCCAACATTGAAGCTTTTTTCAACCCCACATCCTAATGATAATCAACAGCTAAGTTATCATTTAATTCTTGCAAGAGATGGTAGCTTATATCGCATAGTTGCTGATGAATTTAGAGCTTATGGCGCTGGTTGGAGTGCTTGGGGTGATAGTACGATTCGCCATCGTGGCTCTAAAATTCCAGCTGCGGCTGGCTCGATTAATAATGTGGCATTACATATAAGTTTGGTAAGTCCTTTAGACGGTGGTGGCAACACAGATGGTCATAGTGGTTACAGCAATCAACAATATTCTCAATTAGCGCAGCAGGTGTTGCTTTGGCAATTGCGGTGGGGAATTCCAATGCGAAGAGTTACCACCCATGCTTCCGTTGATCGCAGCCACAGCCGCAGCGATCCGCGTAGTTTTCGTTGGCATCTATTTGATCGCGCTTGGCAGGTTGCAGCTAAACGCTGCAATGTGAATGCCTCATATTCAATAGATGCACGCTCGCGTTAATAAGCTTAATCATGCTTCTAGAAATCCCATTGCATCCCGAACTCGCTTAATCGTTTTTGATGCCACCTCTTCAGCTTTTTCTTTGCCCTGCTTTAGAACATTGATTAATTCAGATTTATTTGCAATAATTTCTGCATAATTAGTTTGCACTGGGCGTAGAGTTTCTACTATGGCATCTGCCAGCAGGGGCTTAAATTTACCCCAACCCATTGATGCGCATTCGTTTGATACCAGCTGCCGCTCAAGTCCGCTAACAATTGCATAGATATTGAGTAAATTTGAAGCCTCTGGTCGCTCAGCATTATCAAAATCTAGACCAATTATAGGATCTGTTTTAGCGCGCTTTATTTTTTTAACTATAAGTTCTGGTGGATCTAATAGGTTTATGCGAGATCCCTCATTGGGATCACTTTTACTCATTTTTGCTGTTCCATCAGTGAGGCTCATTATCCGAGCACCTTCTTTAATAATCAATGGCTCAGGCACCTTGAGAATGGGCTTTTCTTCGCTGCCAAAGCGACTATTTACCCTTTGCTGAGCTATGTTTCTGGCTAATTCTAAATGTTGCTTTTGATCTTCTCCTACAGGTACCAAGTCGGCATCATAGAGTAAAATATCAGCGGCCATTAATACAGGATAATTTAATAACCCAACTGAAACATTATCGCCTTGTTTTACAGCCTTTTCTTTGAATTGAATCATCCTTTCCAGCCAATTTAATGGTGTAAGGCAATCTAGTAACCAGCATAATTCCGAATGGGAGGGAACATGGCTTTGTACAAATACTGTAGACTTAGCGTAATTGATACCACAAGCAAGATAGAGTGCGGCGGTGTTTATCGTATTTTTCGCTAATTCATGCGGATCCTGGGGAACAGTAATTGCGTGTAGGTCAACAACACAGAAGAAATTATCGTGGCTATCTTGTAGTTCAACCCAATTTTTTATTGCACCCAGCCAGTTACCTAGGTGCAAAGAGCCAGTGGGTTGAACTCCAGAGAGAACTCTGGGTTTAGTCATCAGGCTTCTGGGGTGATTTCTATATCTGCAGTTGTTTCTAGAGGTTCTGCGTTTTCGCCGGAATTATTTTCATCAGAATCCGAGACTTGTTCCGCTTCAGTAACTACATTTTCTTCATCAACTGGTTCATCAACTGGTTCAACAATCTCTATGGCCGGTTTGCTGGGACGAGCGAAGGGATCTGGCTTTGGCGCCCTTTCAACTTGTTCAGCGCGGTCAGTTCGTTCAGATCTTCCACCGCGATCGCCTCGATTAACTGCTTCTCTGGCTGGCCGAGCATTTTCCTGTTGCTGCTGGGCTACAAG
>VFLB01000102.1 GCA_009914645.1 Synechococcaceae bacterium Bin_79_3 | reverse complement strand
TTATTTAATTCCTTGCGATCATCGGCAAATACCTGGGCGCCAAGCCCATCAAAACTCACACATTTAAGAAATCGAGCTGGGATTATTCGATCTGTATCGATGTCGTTGCCGCTCAGCACCACAGCCTTGCCGCTGATCGTTGTTATCGCACCGCTTGGGAAAATGTTATCCATGCTTTTGGTTGGATTTTTTTACTATTAATTAGAAGTGTTTAGCAGTTTGCGTACATCGCTTACGCAGCCAGTAATAGCGGCGGCGGCCACCATTGCAGGGCTCATCAATAAGGTGCGGCCGGTGGCAGAACCTTGGCGACCTTTGAAATTACGGTTGCTAGAGCTGGCGCTGATCTGTCTACCTTCCAATCGATCTGGGTTCATGGCAAGGCACATCGAGCAGCCCGGTTCGCGCCATTCAAAACCGGCGGCGCGAAATAGCTGATCCAGGCCTTCCGCTTCCGCTTCCTTTGCCACCTGCTCCGAACCAGGCACCACAAAAGCTTTGATGCCAGCTGCCACCTTGCCTCCTTTTGCTACTGCTGCTGCTGCCCTTAGATCGCTAATGCGTCCGTTTGTGCAGCTGCCGATAAAGCACACATCCACAGCAACACCAGCGATCGCACTACCTGGTTTCAGATCCATATAGCGATAGGCCTCTTCCGCTAAAGGTCTTTCGGCTGTAGCAATTTGATCCAATTGCGGAATCATTTCATCTACGCCAATTCCCTGCCCTGGGGTGATCCCCCAGGTAACAGTGGGGGCAATGCTGCTGGCATCAATCAACACCTCATCATCAAAAACAGCATCGCTGCTTGAAGCAAGTTCGCTCCACCAGGCCACTGCCTTGGCCCAGGCTTCCCCTTTAGGGGCATATTCCCGCTCTTTTAGGTAACTAAATGTGGTGGCATCTGGATTCACATAGCCACATCTAGCGCCGCCTTCGATCGCCATATTGCAGATCGTCATGCGTTCCTCCATGCAGAGGGCAGCAATCGCAGGACCTGCAAACTCATGGGCATAGCCCACGCCTTTTTGCACACCCATTTGGCGAATGATGTGCAGCACTAGATCTTTGGCGTAAACCCCCGGTTGCAACGCGCCATCAACCCAAATCCGCCGCACTTTTAATTTCGCCATCGCCAAGCTTTGGCAAGCCAGCACATCGCGCACCTGGCTGGTGCCAATCCCAAAAGCAATCGCTCCAAAGGCGCCATGGGTTGAGGTATGGGAATCGCCGCAAGCCACCGTCATCCCCGGTTGAGTGAGCCCAAGCTCCGGTGCAATCACATGCACGATCCCCTGGCGACCACTGCCTAAACCATGCAATGTGATGCCGTTTTCACTGCAGTTGCGCTCCAAGGTGGCAAGCATTGCTTCCGCTAACGGATCACTAAAAGGCCTTGCTTGGGAGCTGGTGGGCACGATGTGATCCACGGTTGCCACCGTGAGTTCCGGATGGCGCACCCCAAGCCCTAGTTCGCGAATTGCTGCAAATGCCTGCGGACTCGTTACTTCATGAATCAGATGTAAACCGATAAATAGCTGGGTGGCGCCATCGGCTAATTCAGCTACCCGATGCAATCGCCAAACTTTGTCGTAGAGGGTGCCAGCGCTCAAAATTTTTATTTCGCTATCTGAGCAGCCTAAAACTGTGGCTTACAAGGCCAAACGCAGTTGATCAAGGGCATCGCCAACACTTAAGCCGCGGATCCATTCGCGGCCGCGGCTGGCGCCGTATTGGCGCATAAAGCTAAAACTCACGCTGGGCCCGCTAACAGCAAAATAAACCAAACCCACTGGTTTTTCTGCGCTGCCGCCGCCGGGGCCAGCAATACCTGTAACTGCTACAGCCCAATCGGCGCCAGTGCAACGCCTTGCCCCCTCGGCCATCGCTAACGCCACCGCTTCGCTTACGGCGCCATGGCTGGCGAGGGTTTCAGCTGGCACCCCAAGCAAAGCTTCTTTGATCTGATTGGCATAGGCGATTACCCCACCGATAAATACATCAGATGCTCCAGGCACTGCCCCAAGTGCAGCCCCAACTCCACCAGCGGTGCAACTTTCTGCCACCGCCAGGGTTTCTCCCCTTTGCCTTAAAGCAGCAAGCACTACAGAAGCAAGGCTGTCGCTATCGGCGCCAAAACAATTACTACCGCCAATTGCCCGCAATTCTTTCTCCACCGGTGCAATCAAGCCATCGGCGATCTCCGCATTATCGGCCCAGGCTGTGATTCGTAATTTCACCTCACCACGGCCGGCATAGGGGGCAACAGTTGGGTTTTGTTGTTCTAAAAATGGTGCCACCTGCTCCGCCAGGCTGGATTCAGCAACACCCCAGAAACGCAACAGGCGGCTGCGAAAGATGCCGCTGGTGAGGCCTTGCTGTTGCAGCCAGGGCACCGCCGTTTGCTCCCACATCGCCTGCATTTCAGCTGGCACCCCCGGAAAGGTGAGCAATGAAAAATCGGCCAGCGGCGACCAGATCATCCCCGGTGCAGTGCCTTGTGGATTGCAGAGAACCGTGGCTCCCAAGGGCAGAAGCGCCTGCTTGCAATTGCTGGCGGCCATCGGCCGGCCCCTGGCGCTTAATTTCGCCTTGATATCTGCAAGCACCTCACTGCGTTCCTCTAAGGGGGCACCAAATGCCGCAGCAAGGGTTTCAGTGGTGAGATCGTCTGGGGTGGGGCCAAGCCCGCCGGTACAAATCAATACCCGACAACGCTTGGAAGCCTCCAACACCACTTCCGTTAAGCGCTCCCGGTTATCACCCACCACGGTTTGGCGGAAATGGGGAATTCCAAGCCGCGCTAATTCTTCCGCTAGCCAGCGGGCATTGCCATTAACAATGTTGCCGAGCA
>VFLB01000005.1 GCA_009914645.1 Synechococcaceae bacterium Bin_79_3 | reverse complement strand
GATCTTTTTTATTAATCCTCTATAGTATAAAAAAGAGCACGCAGAATCGATTGGATGTATTCCTCGGTTCTGGCTAATCCCTGCTCCACCCCCGCCAAGCTGCATTGATGAAGCCCTGCATCCTCTTAATAGAAGACGACCAAGACATGCGCGAGCTTGTGGCTGGCAGCCTTGAGCATTCCGGTTTTGATGTGCAAAAAGCAGAAGATGGCATTAAGGGGCAAGCTCTTGCCCTGCAATACGGCCCAGATCTAATCGTGCTTGATCTGATGCTGCCCAAAGTTGATGGGCTTACCCTTTGCCAACGCCTACGGCGCGATGAACGCACAGCTCAAATACCCATTTTGATGCTCACCGCCCTTGGCGGCATAAAAGACAAAGTAACGGGCTTTAATTCTGGCGCCGATGATTACTTAACTAAACCTTTTGAACTAGAAGAGTTCCTCGCTCGTATCAAGGCACTGTTGCGCCGCAGCGATCGTGCTCCATTATCAAGTAAGCACAACGAAATTCTTAATTTCGGGCCGATCACCCTTGTGCCTGAAAGATTTGAAGCAATCTGGTTTGAACAGGCGGTGCGCCTCACACACCTTGAATTCGAACTGTTGCACTGTTTATTGCAACGACACGGCCAAACTGTTGCACCATCTTTAATTCTCAAAGAAGTGTGGGGCTACGAACCAGACGACGACATCGAAACCATTCGCGTTCATATCAGACACCTGCGTACCAAATTAGAACCAGATCCCCGCAAACCCAGGTTTATCAAAACCGTTTATGGAGCCGGTTATTGCCTGGAATTGCCCTCTGGCAACCAGCTAGCTGATTGCAGCATGGTAATGGCAGAATTTCGCGCTTCAAGCGCAGAGATTGCCGCTTCAAGCGCAGAGATTTAGTAAAGCCACTTCCCAAGCCAAGCGGGGCTGCACATTGCCCTGCAAATGTCGCCGCAAAAGCTCAAGCCTTTTTAATGGGGTTGGATCGCTTGTTTGCTGCCAAAGCCTGCGTTGCCAAAGGCCCAGCAGCCAGATCTGTTGTTCCACATCAAGCTGCTCGCAAATTTCGCTAGCAAGCCGCAATGCAGCAAGGGGATTAGCCGGCAACTCAGCCAGCGCTGTAATTAAAAATTCTGGCAACTCTTGCCACCTGCTGCGCCATTCCAGTAGGGCGCCTGGAGATCCAGCCGCTAAGGCCAATAATTCAGTTGAGTCTGCTTCAATTTCAATTACTTGAGCAAGTTCTGCGGGAGGTAGAGGGCGAAACGAAATGCGCATACAGCGGCTCAAAATTGTGCTGAGAAGTTTTTCAGGCGCTGCTGTTAACAAAATCAGCAGGCCCTGCCCCGGTTCCTCCAAAGTTTTAAGCAGGGCATTTGCAGCAGCTTCCGCCATACGTTCAGCCCCTTCCAGCAGCACCACTGAACGGGGAGCATCCAGTGGTGCGCGAGCCAAAAAGCGCGCCACTTCACGGATCTGCTCAAGCCGCAGTTGAGGTAAAGCTTTCTTTTGCAAGCCATCAGCCTTGGCTTTTGAAACCGGAATCAACACCCCCTTATCGCTGTAGGTGGGCTCCACCAACAGCAAATCTGGATGGTTACTTAATTCCAAGCGTCGCCGCAGCCCTAAATCAGCTTTTAAGCCAAAAGCTCCAGCTTGTTTAGTAGAAATTTGTTTAGTGAAAATACCTTCAATAAAACGAAGCGCCACTAAAGAGCGCCCCACCCCTTCTGGCCCTGCAAACAGGTATGCCGGTGCTAATCGATTTGTATTTAGCGTGGCTGTAAGCAGTTGCAGGGCTTGCTGATGACCCACAATTCCTGAAAACAACTCATTTTTCACGGCTTGAGCTGTGATTTTAGAAATTGCTCATTAGCAATAAAAGATTGCCTCAGCAGAGATTGCAAACGCTCCTGCACCTCTGCTTCGCTGCCAATGGCATTAACGCGCTGCCAGCCAGGCCGAGCACTCAGTGCACTGAAGCCCCCATGCACCCGCTCAAGGAATGCCAAGCCCTCCGCTTCAATGCGATCTTCCCTTTCCCCAGCGCGGCGAGCTGCAGCTATAAGGGGCGCCAGCTCGAGCCAAATGCATAAATCCGGCCGCAAACCAGCTGTTGCCAATTCTTCCAACTGATCGATTAAGGCCAAATCCAAGCCGCGGCCATAACCCTGAT
>VFLB01000327.1 GCA_009914645.1 Synechococcaceae bacterium Bin_79_3 | reverse complement strand
TTGGCTTAGATCCAGCTCAATCAAACGCCTAAGCAACACCTCACCTTGGCGTGCCATAGCGCTATCAAAATCTTTCTGAATAGGTAGAGGGCTGTTTAGTAATTGCAGCAGGGAGCTGGCATAAGAACCGTTTGTGGCTCGATTTAACTCGGCAAGGTCGCTGTTACCAGCCCAAAGGGCAGCAGGGCTAGCAAGTTCTTTAAGCTGCACAGTTAGTTTTTCGCGCAGCACCGGCAACAAAATATTTAGTTGCTCAACTGCCTTGGCTGGCGTTGAAACAAAACTAACCGCTAAAACAAGTAGGGCTAAAGGAGAAGCAAATCGATAATTAAGTTTCATTTTCTGCCTATGCAGCAGCTTCTGCTTGCGCAGGATGTTGCTTGAGCACCTGCTTTAAATAAAGGGCGGTGTGGCTAGTGGGATGCTCAGCCACCTCTTCTGGGGTGCCACACACAACAATTTCACCACCTTTATCACCACCTTCTGGGCCTAGATCAATAATCCAGTCGGCACAGCGAATCACATCGAGGTTGTGCTCAATTACAAGAATTGAATTACCTTTATCTACTAATCTTTGCATCACTTCCATTAATTTATGTACATCATAAAAACTTAATCCAGTAGTTGGTTCATCAATTAGATAAAGTGTTTTTCCAGTTGCTCTTTTTGATAGTTCGGTTGCTAACTTCACTCTTTGTGCCTCACCACCAGAAAGGGTTGGTGCCGGTTGGCCAAGCTTCACATAACCAAGCCCCACATCCACCAGGGTGCGTAATCGATCGGCTGCCTGGGGAATAGCAGTAAAAACTTCGGCCGCCTGTTCCACCGTCATCTGTAGAACATCTGCAATCGTGTGGCCCCGGTATTTCACCTGTAGGGTTTCTCGGTTATAGCGAGCGCCTTTACACACATCACATTGCACATATACATCGGGCAAGAAGTTCATCTCAATAACATTTACCCCTTGACCGCTGCAGGATTCACAACGTCCGCCTTTAACGTTGAAACTAAACTGCCCTACTTGATAACCCCGTGCCTTAGCTTCAACCGTTGCTGCAAATACCTGGCGAATTGGATCAAATGCACCTGTATAAGTAGCAGGATTAGACCTCGGGGTACGGCCGATCGGAGATTGATCAATAATAATTACTTTATCAATGGCGCTAATGCCACGCATTTCAGCCAAGCCACTCGGAAATGGCACCTTCATGCCGAGTTGATGTTCAAGGGCTGGATGAAGTAATTCATTCACTAATGTGCTTTTACCACTACCGCTTACCCCAGTTACTGCCACTAATCGGCCAAGGGGAATTTCCACGTCTAAATGATTTAAATTATTTCGATGGCAATCGTGCAAAGTTATACGGCGCGTATTACTAGTACGCCGCTCAAATGGGGTGGGAATTGAGAGCCTGCCGCTTAAATATGCACCGGTAATCGAATCTTCTGCCGCCATTAATTCTTCCATCCCACCTTCTGCAACTATTCGCCCGCCATGCACACCAGCCCCGGGGCCAATATCAACTATGTAATCCGCAGCCCGCATCGTATCTTCATCGTGCTCCACAACAATTAAGGTATTACCCAAATCCCGCAATTTAATCAAAGTAGCTAGCAAGCGATCATTATCTCTTTGATGCAAACCAATACTGGGTTCATCGAGCACATACAAAACGCCAGTGAGGCCAGCTCCGATCTGGGTAGCCAAACGAATACGTTGCGCCTCACCCCCCGATAGGGTCATGGCGGGGCGATCAAGGCTTAAATAATCCAAGCCCACATCAATTAGGAAGCGCAATCTCATGCGTATTTCCCTTAATACCAAATCAGCAATTTGTATTTGCCTGCTGCTCATTAATGCTTCACCAGTGCTATCTATGCCCATCAAGGCCTCGATACGACTCAGGCACTCACCAACGCTCACAGCTGTTAGATCAGTAATGCCAAAGGGGCCAATTCGCACTGCGAGTGCTTCGGCTCGCAGTCTTTTACCAGCGCAGCTAGCGCATGGCACTAAATCTTGAAATTTTTCTAACTTTTGACGCGCCGATTCTCCACCCGC
>VFLB01000150.1 GCA_009914645.1 Synechococcaceae bacterium Bin_79_3 | reverse complement strand
TTACTAAATTAATCAAGATCAGGCATTGCCAGAGTTGGCTCTGCCTTGCGATCAATTCCCTTCTCAAATCCAGCGGCTGCAGCTCTAGAGCGGCCAGCGTGCCAGAGATGGCCAACAAGGAAGAAGAAAGCCAGGATGAATTGTACGGATGCAAGCCACTGGCGAATATTAACGAAATTAACCGAGTTTGGTTCGGTAATAATCCCGCCAACTGAATTCAAAGATGCATTTGGTGCATGGGTCATATATTCAGCAGCCCGGCGCACTTGCCAGGGTTGAATATCATTTTGCAACTTATCTAGGCTTAAGCCATTGGGGCCCCGTAGGGGCTCGAGCCAAGGGCCACGGAAATCCCAGAAACGCATAGTTTCGCCACCAAAGATGATCTCTCCGGTTGGTGAGCGCATCAAATACTTACCCAAACCAGTGGGACCCATGGCAGAGCCAATGTTCGCGCCGAGGCGTTGGTCGCGCACCAGGAAGGTGAAGCTTTGTGCTTGGGATGATTCAGCGTTGGTGGGGCCGTAGAACTCAGATGGGTAGGCGGTGTTGTTGAACCAGATGTAAGCAGAAGCGATAAAGCTCATGAAGCTCAATGCGCCAAGGCTGTAGCTCAGGTAAGCCTCACCATTCCAAATAAAGGCACGACGCACCCAACCAAAAGGCTTGGTGATCACATGCCAAATCCCACCAAAGATGCAGATAAGACCAATCCAGATGTGGCCACCGATGATGTCTTCCATGGAATTCACACCGATGATCCAACCTTCACCGCCAAATGGTGCTTTCGTTAAGTAGCCAAAGATCACTCCAGGGCTAAGGGTTGGATTTGTAATTAGACGCACATCACCACCACCTGGTGCCCAGGTGTCGTAGACGCCGCCAAAGAACATCGCCTTGAACACCAATAGCAATGCACCAACTCCCAAAAGAATTAGGTGATAACCAATGATGTTTGTCATTTGGTTCTTATCGCGCCAGTCTTGAGAGAAGAAGGCGGAATAATTTTCTAAAACTTCAGGGCCGCGAATGGCGTGGTACAAGCCACCCAAACCGAGCACTGCAGAGCTGATCAGATGCAATACCCCAACAACAAAGAAGGGATAAAGATTGGTTACTTCACCACCAGGACCCACGCCATAACCGAGGGTTGCCACATGGGGAAAGAGGATCAAACCCTGTTCATACATTGGCTTGTCAAAGGTGAAATGACTCACCTCGAAAAGCATCATTGCGCCAGCCCAGAACACCATTAAACCGGCGTGGGCTACGTGGGCGCCAAGGAGGCGCCCAGAAAGATTGATCAGCCGGGCATTACCAGACCACCAGGCATAGCCTGTTGATGGTTGGTCATTACCGCCGGAGACCAGCGAAGAATCAAAGGGCGTTTCCACGTGGCAGAACCTCTTCTGGGAAGATGAAATTTTCATGGGGCTGGTCGGCCGGGGCCATCCAGGCTCTTAAACCTTCATTCAAAAGAATATTCTTTGTGT
>VFLB01000265.1 GCA_009914645.1 Synechococcaceae bacterium Bin_79_3 | reverse complement strand
TAGGTGATCTGTATTGCCTTGTGCGAGCTAAAAGCGAAGCTTTAATCGCGCCCCTTGAACCAGAAGATCTCTTATTGCAAGGGATGCCAGATGCCAGCCCGCCCAAATGGCACCTGGCTCACACCAACTGGTTTTTTGAAACCTTTCTGCTGCAACCCCATCAAGCCAATTGGCAGGGGCCACCACAACCCTGGCTGGTGCTGTTTAACAGCTACTACGAAAGCGCCGGACCCTTTTATCCGCGGCCGCAAAGGGGCTTATTGAGTAGGCCACCGCTGCGGGAGCTGCTGGATTGGCGCCATCGTGTTGATCAGGCTTTGCAGTTTTGGCTTGCAAATGAGCCAGCCACAGAAATCAACAACCTCATTGAGCTTGGCCTCAATCACGAACAACAACATCAGGAATTGCTGCTGCAAGACCTGCTCGATAGTTTCAGCCGCAACCCCTTAAATCCGATTTATGCCCTTGATGCACCAGTGGCGGCGGCGGCGAGCCTTGGCGTTAGGGATAGTTTTTATTTCGAGGGTGGCCTTGCAAACGTTGGCAGGCAGCTGCGCAACTCTGGTTTTCATTTTGATAATGAAGCCCCTCAACACAAGGTATGGCTTAACCCTTGGCGCCTCAGCCCGCAGCTGGTAACCAATGCTGAATTCGAAGCGTTTCAGCTTGATTCCGGCTACCGCAAGCCAAGGCTCTGGATGGCCGAAGGCTGGGCCCAGGTGCAACAGCAGCAATGGCATGCACCGCGTTATTGGCGGCCAGAAGGGCTGGAATTCAGCCTTCGGGGATTGCAACCAAGGAATCCAAACGCGCCGGTGCAACACATCAGTTGGTTTGAAGCTGATGCCTATGCCCGTTGGGCTGGGGCCCGATTACCAACGGAGATGGAATGGGAAATTGCTTTGCAGCAACAGCCAGATCTACCCCAAGCTTTTGGCTGTTTATGGCAATGGACCAATTCGCCCTACGGGCCTTACCCCGGTTACCGCCCCGCCAGTGGCGCGATTGGCGAATACAACGGCAAATTCATGAGCTCTCAGATGGTGCTGCGGGGCAGCAGTTTCCTAACTCCCCCAGGCCATAGCCGCAGCACTTATCGCAATTTTTATGCCCCTGCATGCCGCTGGCAAGCAGCTGGCCTGCGGCTCGCTTGGGATGGCTGAAATACAAACTTTTTCAATCATCGATCTACACCCCACCCCAGCTGATATGGCGGCGGTGGTGCTTAGGGGGTTAGAGCAGCGCCCAAGACAGCTGCCGGCCTGGTTGCTCTACGACCAGCAGGGTTCGCTGTTATTCGAAGAAATTTGTAAGCAACCTGAATACACACTGAAACGCACTGAACTTGAGCTGTTGCAAAAACATGCCAATAGTTTTTGCGCGCAAATTCCAGCCAACAGTTTGGTGTTGGAATTTGGTGCTGGCAGCGCTGAAAAAGTGGGGCCGCTGCTGCAGGCCCTCAGCAACCCCGCCTACATCGCCCTAGATATCAGCGCCAGGCATCTGCAGGAAGCCGGTAAGCGCTTACAGGCCAAATTCGCCTCAGTGCCGATGTTGGGTATCTGTGCCGACTACAGCCGTGCACTGGAATTACCCCTCAGCACTGAATTGAGCCAAAGGTGTCGGCTGGGCTTTTTCCCCGGCAGCTCCCTAGGAAACTTTGAGCCGGCAGAGGCCAGTGCTTTTTTGATGCGGCTCAAGCAGCTGCTTGGGCCCAACGGGGCGTTGTTAATTGGTATCGATCAACCGCGGCCCCAGGCCCAGCTGGAAGCGGCCTACAACGATGCTGCTGGATTTTCAGCAGCTTTTGCACGAAACCTATTGCTTCGTTTAAAGCGTGATCTAAATGCAGAAGTAGATCCGTGGGGATT
>VFLB01000282.1 GCA_009914645.1 Synechococcaceae bacterium Bin_79_3 | reverse complement strand
TGGTGGATGTGGGCACCGGTGGTGGCTTTCCAGGCCTTGCCATCGCAATCGCGCTCCCCAAGGCCCAATTAACCCTGGTGGATTCAGTTGGTAGAAAACTTGAGGCGGTTAGAGCAATGGCCCAGGAGTTGGGGCTAGCAGAAAGAATTGTGCTGCGCTGTGAAAGAGCTGAAAAAAGCGGCCGCGATCCCAATTGCCGCGGCAAATTTCAATTGGCGGTAGCCAGGGCCGTAGCACCAGCTGCGGTGGTAGCTGAATACTTAGTGCCCCTATTGGCGCCAAATGCCACCGCTCTGCTTTATCGGGGGCAGTGGAACGCCGTAGATCAGCAAAAACTCTGTGAAATCTGCGGAATATTGCAGGCCAAGGCCGGGGAGCCCCAAGCCTTAGAGCTCCCTGAAGGCAGGGGCCAAAGACACGTAATCCATCTAACCCCAAAAAACCCTTGCCCGGCAGCTTATCCAAGGGCGGTGGGAATTCCTGCAAAGCAACCCCTAGGGGGAAGCAAAAGCTAGCTCTAATTACCCAAACGTTGCAGGGCAGTGCCACCAAGGTTTGCCTTGAGTTGGCGCAGGATTGCCGGAATTTCATCACGCCATGGGCTTTCACCAAGGGCCGCTTTTAATTCCACTTCAGATACCGAGCCCCCACTGGCAACCGGCGCTTCAAATACATCAGCATTGTTACCTGGAAACCAATGATCACCCTGCCCTAAAAGGCCATATCGGGCCCTGCCATAACTCACTAGATCCCATGCCTGCCATAAGTTGTTAAGCCAAAGCAGCACTGGCAAGTTGATCTTGCCTGGGGTTTCTTGCCATGGAGGCAACCCCTGCTGCCAACTTTTTAGCCAAGCTTCACCAAGTGAATCCTCGAGGGCCTGCTGCAGCGAAGCCGAGATCGGAGGCAACAACTCATTGGCATTTGGCAACATTTTTACAGCTTTTAAATGTAAATCTAAATCCTCAACTTTTGCAGCCCCTACGCTTATGGTGTGAACCCTAGGATCGTTCAAACAGAAAAGATCGTTAAATACAATCGGATGTAGAGGCTTACAAAGTTGCTTTAAGCGTTCAGAAGGAGAGTGAAGGTGGCCGCCTTTATCGGTGGGGCTAATTAAAAAAATCCCCATATCTTGATCCCTAGCAGCATTTAAAGCGGGGCTATTATCTTGGCGAATGTAGTACCAGTGGATATTTACATAGGCAAAAGCGCCACTTGCGATTGCCATTTCAATCAATTCGAGCGGCCCATGGGTTGAGAAACCAATATGTCCAATGCAGCCGTCTTTTTGCCAACGCTGCACAACCTCGAGGCATCCGCCTGGCCGCAGGCATTGATCTAAATGTTCAGCAAGATTTATGCCATGCAAAGTGAGTAGATCAACCCTTTGCACCTGCAGCAATTTAAAGCTGCGCTCCAGCTGCGATTCAAATATTTTTGCATCTGAATTAGGCGCAATTTTTGTTTGCAAAATTCGCTGCGGATCATGATGCTTCGCCAATAACTGGCCAAGTTGCAATTCAGAAGTGCCATAAAACCTTGCTGTTTCGATGTGGCGCATGCCAGCAGCCATAGCTGCCACAAGGATTTGTTCAAGGTTTTGCTGGCTTTCAAGCTTGATCTC
Source organism: Synechococcaceae bacterium Bin_79_3 (assembly GCA_009914645.1). Taxonomy (GTDB): domain Bacteria; phylum Cyanobacteriota; class Cyanobacteriia; order PCC-6307; family Cyanobiaceae; genus Synechococcus_D. The sequence continues at coordinate 3,983 of VFLB01000282.1, read as the reverse complement.
AGCCGCAGGCAAATCACTCCAACTCTGTTGAAAACGCATTCCCCCAAGGCTCAACAGTGGCATTGCCAGCTCGGTTCTACCAAAACGACGAGTGGGGATCATTGCTGGCTTACGGGGTAGGCAATCGCTCAAATGGCAACCAATGGATGCAGTCCACCGGGCATGTGTCGATAGCTTCCTGCACCCGTTCAAGGCTGTCGCCGTTTTGTCTGATTACCCGCGACCTTCCTCTATGGGGTTCAACTAAAAAAGTGTTGCAAGCCACATGGGCGCAATAACGGCAACCGATACAAACATCTTCATCAACCCAGATTGCCTCCTGGCGCAAGCTACCCCCCAGTAGGGGTTCTTTACCTGTGCTGCTCTGGCCAGGCGCGGCGAGGGGTTGGGTTGCAAAAGCAATAGAAGGATCGATGCTCACGGCAAGCTTGGGAATCAACCCTGCCAGCGGGTAACTACCAGCTCAATGCTGCCATCAACACTTGCCCGTTGATCACTAACAACAAAGCCTTCGGCATTTGCACTGCTAAGAATGCTATGCAGCGCATATCTCTGGGTTAATTGGGCCATAAAGCGTTCCAAAGGCACAGGTAAGCGCCATAAATCAAGATCAGTTACCAACTCATATCGTTTTTCAGTGCTATTCCAACGAAATCCAATGTCGCCCCCTGCAGGCTGCGGGCAACAAAGATCAGCTACTTCCGTTTGGCCTTGGTAGCCGCGCAACAGCTGATCTACTTCAGTTGGGGTTTGGCCAATATCTTTTAGTGCTGCCAGTAATGCAGCACGATCGCGAAGCTCAGTTTTAATCGTGCTGAAGTGAGACATTACTAATTTGCTTTTGGTGAAGTTCTGCGGAAGCAGAAAGGTAATGATCGGAAGTGGAAGTACAACGCTGAATGCTGCCTAACCTTGCTTCTATCAGCTTGGTTAATTGCAAACAGCCATCCCCTTGCACACCTTCCACAAGTTCTTCCACAACGCCGTTAGGGCGAATGCAAAAGCGTATGGTTTGTTGCGGCATAAGCGCTTCCAAGCTTGTTGAGCATACCCAATTTTATTTAATAGTTGCGATCAGATACGCCTGATCAAGCCCAACCACTCTGCAAACGCGCCATAAGAGTTGGATTGTTTAACTGCTCAACCGCGTTTAAGGCATCATCCCTCACCCCGGAATCACTGTCGTGAAGGCAGGCCTGCACAAGCGCCTCCTTCATCTCCTCCTGCAGCTCTTTGGCTAGTTGCAATTCTGAATCTGCGATTAGTCGGCCTAAACCCCAAGCGCTATTGCTACGCACTGCCGGCTCGGTATCAATACGCAAGCTCAGGAGCAACTGGCGTGCCACCTCAGTTCGTTGCTCTTCGTTATTCAAGTTGCAATCAACAAGGGAGCTGGCGGCCCAAAGGCGCACAGCAGCGATATCGGTGCTTAAGGCCTGAAGCAGTGCCGAAACCACCAATGGATCGGCGTAGTTCCCAAGGGTCCAAGCGAGCGCTTTGCGCACAAAACCATTGCTCTCCTGCTGCAATTGAGGCAGCAAAATAGGTAATGCCTCTGGATTTGGATTGCGGCCAAGGGCATAAACAGCGCTCATGCGCAGAATTGGGCAACTACTTTTAAGCAAAGGCATAAGTAGCGGCAGCGCCCGGGGATCGCGGTGCTCACAAAAGAATTTCAACCCTTGCAATTGCTGTTCGTGATCTCCGCCTAAATCAATAAGCGCCTGATCCAATTGTTCTTGCTGCTGCTCATGCCCTTGGGGGCAATCGCTATCTTCCGGAATTAAATCGAGCGGATCAAGGGCCTCTTCCGCCTCCAACTCCTCTTCCAATAGAGCTAGCTCAATAACCAATTCACTGTGGTTAGTCATGGAGCTCAGGCCAACGGCGCTGGCGCAGCCATATCACCGGGCAGCCAGATACGAGCGCTAACGGCAAAAAGCGCAGCTGAAAAAAGCAAAAGAATTAAAGCCGGTAGCAGCTTAGATCTAAGAAATGCCATCAAATTCAATTAGTAATTGCATCCTATTCTCACTGTTGCAAAGCCCCTGTGCCGATGAATAATCCAAAAAATAATCGCGCCAGCAGTAAGCGCATTTTTACGGTGGGAATGGAGGGGGTGGCAAGCGGTGCTCCCTACATGGTGGGCAGCAAATTGCTTCAAGGATGGCTCAGCGCAAGCAATATCCCTCTTCCTTTAATTGGCTTACTCCCCCTTGCTGAACTGCCATACACATTAAAAATGTTTTGGGCACCCTTGCTGGATCGTTGGCCCATTGCCTGGCCAGACCGCCGCAGGGGCTGGATCCTTGTTACACAACTGCTGCTGGTGCTGGTAATTGGCTCGATGGCGTTATTGCAACCAAGCACAAACCCAAAAGCTCTAACCGCCATTGGTCTTGTGGCCCTAAGCCTGGCGATCTGCAGCGCCAGCCAAGACATTGTTGTGGATGCTTACCGCACTGATCTTTTAGCAGAAGAGGAGCGGGGCGCTGGGGCCGCTAGCGCCTCACTTGGCTATCGCGCTGCAGGTTTGGTAATAAGTTCTGGTGGCTTCTTGCTCGCTGGAACCTATGGCTGGCCCGCTGCATTTATTGCAGCAGCAGGAATCATGTTGCTGGTGGTTCCTATCACTATTACTGCCCCAAGTGTACCGCCTTTAAGCAAACCAGTTACAAGTTTGCGCCAGGCAATTATGGGCCCCGCCAAAGAATTCCTAAACCGAACTGGAACGAACAAGGCGCCTATTTTATTGCTTCTGGTGTTGCTTTATCGCTGGCCAGATGGATTATTAAATGCAATGGCTATTCCCTTTCTAAGCCGTAATGGATTCAGCGAAGCAACCATTGGATTAGTTCAAGGGGCCTGGGGTATTGGCGCCACAATTTTCGGCACGATCATTGGTGGCATTTTGTTTAGTTATCTTGGTATGAATCGCTCTCTTTGGATTTTTAGTGCCGTTGGAGCAGTTGGCAATTTGAGCTATTGGGCATTGGCCCAATTTGAGGGGGGCACTTTTGCCTTAATGCTGGCGGCAGCATTCGAGAATATTGGTGGCGGCATGGTGGGAGCGGTATTCGTGGCACTACTAATGAGCCTCTGCAACCCCCGTTATTCAGCTACTCAATACGCTTTGCTTTCTGGTGTATATGCCTTGAGTCGTTCATTATTATCTGCACCTGCGGGTCTGATAGCAGAACGGTTGGGATGGTCTACTTTTTTTCTTTTTAGTGCAGCAGCATCAATACCAGCATTCATATTGCTTGCCTACGTGGCGCCATGGCAGGAACGGGAAGCTAGGGGTGCATTTGATCCAGCAAAAGATCAGATCTAAGTTGAAACTAAATTATTGAAACGACGCCGTAATTGTCCACAGGCTGCATCCGCATCAAGACCGCGACTGGCGCGAACACTTACAGCAATGCCACGATTTTGCAAATTACGCCTAAATGCCTCCACGGCAGCTTGACTCGGGCGTTTAAATGTTTCCTCCTCGATCGGATTATAAGCGATTAAATTTACATGGCTCTGAAAACCACTAACAAGATCAGCAAGGTCTAGTGCTTGAGCTGGATGATCATTAATACCACCCAAGAGAATATATTCAAAACTTAATCTACGACCTGTTGCAACAACATAATCGCGGCAATCAGAAAGCAGTTTCTCCAAAGGGTAAGCATGGGCGGTGGGAATTAACTCCTCGCGCAACTGTTGATTTGGCGCATGCAAACTCACTGCAAGAGTGTATTGAGCCCGCCCTAAACGCTCTTGAGCAAGAGCAGCTAATTTTGGCAATGTATTGGGAACACCAACAGTACTAATAGTGATTTGACGTTGAGCCATCCCTAAATCTGTGCATAAACAATCGATTGAGGCTAGAACTGCGTCGATATTTAATAAAGGTTCACCCATTCCCATAAAAACCACGTGGCTCGGACGTTGCTGCATCACCTCCTTCACACTTAAAACTTGATCAACAATTT
>VFLB01000254.1 GCA_009914645.1 Synechococcaceae bacterium Bin_79_3 | reverse complement strand
GCGGATCAAGGTCGCAGCTTTTTAGCGGAACATTTCGGCCACTCCAGCCGGCTACAACTTAGTGACGATCAGCTGCAGCAATTCAATGGCCTATTGCAAAAGCAGTTGCAACAGGAGCCAATCAATTTTGTTGCACCACAAACGGCTTGATCAGTTGCGAAGATCTGATGCGGTGCAGTTTTCTTTTCGATGCCTTTAACCGCCCTGGTGCGCCAGCTAGAGCAGGTGCCGCTTACGGCAGAGGTGTTGGAACGCATCCGCCGAGCCGATCGTTTGCGTTTGCAGGGGGCTGGTAGGGCCGCACGGGCGCTCATCACTTCAGCATTAGCCCGCAGCGAAGGCACCCCTTTGCTTGTGGTGGTTCCCACATTGGAGGAGGCAGGTCGCTGGGCGGCACTGTTGGAATTAATGGGGTGGCCCACCACACAGCTTTATCCCACCAGTGAGGGATCTCCCTATGAAGGATTTGATCCCACCAGTGAAATCACTTGGGGCCAGCTACAGGTTTTAAGCGAACTTCTTGCGCTTAATAGCCAAGGCGATCGCAGCTGGCAAGGGGCGATTGTGGCGAGCGAGCGAGCTCTGCAACCCCATCTACCGCCACCAGAGGTATTAGCTGAGCAATGCTTCAGCTTGCGCAAAGGCGATTGCGTAAATCTTGATCAGCTAGGAGAAACCCTGGCCCGGCTTGGTTATGAACGTGTAAGCACGATTGAACAAGAGGGCACTTGGAGCCGCAGGGGCGACATCGTTGATCTTTTTCCTGTTAGCGCTGAATTACCGGTGCGGCTTGAATTTTTTGGTGACGATTTAGATAAATTAAAGGAATTTGATCCCGGCACCCAGCGCTCCCTTGATGCGGTGGATTTGGTGCGGCTTACCCCCACCAGCTACAGCCCCCTAATTGCTCAAGCGTTGCGTGAGCAATTGCCAGAAACATTGGATCGGCTGCTTTCAACCGAGGCCTTAGAGCAACTACTCGCGGGTGATACCCCTGAGGGGATGCGGCGTCTGATGGGGTTGGCTTGGGCTGAACCCAGTTCGCTTTTAGATTATTTGCCCACTAGCAGCATGGTTGTTGTTGATGAACGGCGTCAATTATTAGCCCATGGCCAGCAGTGGTTTGATCATGTTGAACAGCATTATCAAGAAGAATGGGGCGCTGAATGTTTAGCCAATGGCTCGCCATTATTACCAAAATGTTTACATAAACCAATTGCTAATTCCTTAGCTCAGCTTCAGCAATTTGCTGGTTTTGATCTTGCTGAATTAGCAGAAACAGATAACCATCCCAATAATTTTGATCTTGCTAGTAGATCTGTTACTGCTTATCCAAATCAATTTGGTAAATTAGCAGCTCTGCTGAAAGGATTTCAACAGGATAAGGCGCGAGTGTGGCTATTATCAGCCCAACCATCCCGGGCAGTTGCATTATTAGAGGAGCATAACTGCATAAGTAAGTTCATACCAAACCCCCATGATTTCCCAGCGATTGAACGTTTGCTTGAGCAGCAAACACCAATCGCCTTAAAAACTAGGGGGAATGTTGAGTTGGAGGGCCTGCAGTTGCCCGCTTGGCGTTTAGTTCTTATTACAGATCGAGAGTTTTTTGGTCAACATAATCTCACCGCTAGTGGTTATGTGCGGCGCAGGCGTAGGGCTGCTAGCCGCACAATTGATCCAAACCGAATGCAACCCGGTGATTTTGTGGTGCATCGCAACCATGGCATTGGTCGCTTCTTAAAACTTGAAAAACTAGCTATCGCCGGTGATGCTCGCGATTACTTAGTGGTGCAATATGCCGATGGTTTATTGCGGGTGGCTGCAGATCAATTGGCAAGTCTTGGTCGTTTTAGAGCAAGTACAGATTCACCTCCAGAGCTAAATCGCATGGGTGGAGTTGCTTGGAGTAGAGCGAAAGAACGAGCCCGAAAAGCTGTTCGTAAAGTTGCATTTGATCTGGTGAAGCTATATGCCGAACGCCATGAATCACCAGGGTTTGCTTTTCCTGTTGATGGCCCCTGGCAGCTGGAATTAGAAGATTCTTTTCCCTATGAACCCACGCCGGATCAGGTAAAAGCGATTGCGGATGTGAAACGCGATATGGAAACATCAAAACCGATGGATCGCTTGGTATGTGGCGATGTGGGTTTTGGTAAAACTGAGGTTGCAATTAGAGCAATTTTTAAAGCGGTAACAGCTGGTAAGCAATGCGCTTTGCTTGCTCCCACAACCGTGCTTGCCCAACAGCATTGGCGCACCTTGAGTGAACGCTATGCCCCATATCCTTT
>VFLB01000309.1 GCA_009914645.1 Synechococcaceae bacterium Bin_79_3 | reverse complement strand
GGCCTTGTGATGGTTCCAGTGATGGTGAGCGCCTTGCGCTTGCCGATTCATCTCGCGATTCGTCTAAGCACCTTTGCGGTGCTTTGCGCTTCCAGCACGGCAGGTTTGCTGTTTTTGCAAGCGGGCCGAGGTGAATGGCTTGCAGCCTTGCTTTTAGGTGGATCTGCAGCGATTGGAGCGCGTTGGTCTGCAGCACGTTTGCAGCGGGTGAAACCGGCCCAACTTGCTTGGATGTTGCGGCTGCTTACTTTGCTGCTGGCAATTGATAGCGGCAGGAGGGCTGCAATGCTTTTTTATAAATAGATGCACAGCGCAGTGATCATATTTATCTTTAAACACAGCTTTATTTTCGATGCTGCGTAGTATATACTTGCAAAAGATGATTGTTTTCACTGTGAACCGAAATTCAATTAAGGTTGGCGCTGCGCTAATTGTATTTATCGCTGTCCTTGTAGCCTTAACTGATATTGAGGTGGGATTAGTGCGATGGGTGAGCTGTGGTCCGTTTTCCACCCCCGGTGAAGATCGCAGCGAACTTTGCAAAAGAAAATTATAATTACAGTAAAATGTAAATCTTGAAAATTACAAAATAAACTAATTTATATCTTTTGGCCAAAAGCTTGGATCAAGTTCAAAACCTAATGCAGCCACCATTTGGTTTAAATTATTTTTTATTTGATAACCCTGCATTTGGCTCCAATGGTCTAATAGAAATAAGCGGTGGCTTACCCACAAACTCAAGGCGTCCTCACTAAATCTTATTCCTTCAGTTTTATTGAAACTATGGGGCACCAACATTGCCACGTGCCTACTCAATTGACCATTTTCACGCTCAAGCAGCAATGGCAACCAAGGGCAAAGTGCATCAGCTCTTAGGCTCCACAGCCTGCATTCAGCTATTTCGCTAAGTTCCCTTGGGTCATTTTCTGGCCTTGGCCATTCCAGTTGTAATTGTAATTTGGCTTCCAATTGGAGAAGCTCCTTCATAGGTAATACCCAAATTGGTTCTAAGGCTTCAATATTAAGCTCTATAATTTGGCCGGCGCTGATATTTATGCTTTGCATTTGAGTCATTTGCGCACCCTGGCAACTCTTTGGCTCACATTTACAGCATGGTCTGCCATTCGTTCAATACAACGCAGCACTAAAACTAGTAGTAAAGAAGCTTCATATGCTTGTGCTGAAGTGGGAATTGGATACATCATTTTTTCTAGAAGTTGTTCGTAATCTGTATCTACTAAATCATCAAAATTTTGTAATTTAGCTCCAGCGCTGCCATCATCTTCGCTAACGCAATCAAGGGCAAGAGCAAGCAGTGAACGACAACGATCTAACATTATCAGAATTGCATCCCTTTGCGGTAATGGTTGAGAGGGTAGTAACCTCTCCCCCAATTCGGCTAATTCTTTGCAATAATCGCCAATGCGCTCTAAATCTCTAACACAGTGAATATAACTTAATACCTCGCGAACCTGTTGCTGAGATAAGGTTTTATCGGTTAGTAATTGAGTGCAATTATTTTCTAATTGATGATAAAGGATATCGATTTTATCATCGCTACTTCTTATTTGAGGCGCTGCTTCCATATCTGCAATCGCAAGAACAGATCTCGCTAAAACCGCCGATTCCTCCACCATGGAACCCAATTTCAAAAGTTGTTGCTTAAGACTATTTAAAGCCAGTGAATCTGGGCTAGGGGCATTTTGCCCTGCCTTTTGCATGCGCCTCCAAGCCAGGATGGTCATGAACTGAGGAATAACATTTAGCAACCTAGTTGGCCAAAGCCGCTAAGAGCTGTAACAGGAGCGATCTTTCTTGGGCTTTTTGGTGGAAGATGACATGGTTTGCTCTAGCGCCGTGGATTCCGTTGTTTCCCAAGTTGAGATCTACATTGCCTTGATCGTTGCACTTCATGGTGCTGTTTTGGCGATGCGCCTTTGCGTGAGCCTTTACAGGGCTTGAACTGGCTGCTAAAAGCGGGTGTGTTGATTGCTTTTTAGTGCGAAACGAGAAAACTGCACGGCAAGCAAGCACACCACGTCGCACCGCTTCTCATTTGCGTCCGCTTGAGGATCCAGCACCTGCTGTTGTGTTGGCTTCCAGCGCATCGATTGCAAGGGAGGAGATCATGTTTGCCGGTTTGGGCCTGTTGCTGAAAACAGCCGGCTTGCTTTTAGCAGTTGTTACCTTGGCGAAATTAGCCCTAGCCCATCAGCATCGGCTTGATCGGCATGGCGAAATTCAAGCGGTGCTGCAATTGCAGTTGGATCGCCTCCAAAAACAACAAGTGCAGCTGGATCGGCTTTTCTCAAGCGATGGCCAACAGGTTGTGTTCCAGCAGGAACAGCAGTGGATTGCCCCAAATCGCCGCCGTGTTGTTTGGTCGCCAGCGGTACCAAGCCCTTAATTTTTCGAGCACTGTATTTCTTTCTGATGATCAATCCTGCCGCTGATAGAGAAAACCGGCTGGTAATTGTTACTGGTGCATCTTCTGGCGTTGGTTTATGGGCCACAAAAGCACTGCTTGATCTTGGTTACAAGGTTGTTATGGCAGTTCGTGATACCACTAGGGCTCAAATTGCAGCAGCAGCATTGGGGCTTTCGGCAAAGAAATTAATTCCGTTAACCCTTGAATTATCTGATTTAAATTCAGTTCGGGAATTCGTTAAATCTTTTCGCAACTTAAATCTACCCCTTGATGCTCTGGTTGTTAATGCTGCTATATATAAACCATTATTAAAAGAACCGGAATGGAGTGCTCAAGGCTATGAATTCACGATGGCCACTAATCATCTGGGGCATTTCTTGCTTACACGATTGCTTCTGGAAGATTTAATAAATTCTGATAAACCTGATCGACGCGTTATTACCCTTGGCACCGTAACAGCAAATTCAAGTGAACTTGGCGGTAAAATTCCAATTCCAGCACCGGCAGATCTAGGCGATTTAGCTGGTTTTGAGCAGGGTTTTAAGGATCCAATCACCATGGCAAACGGCAAGCTGTTTAAACCTGGAAAGGCTTATAAAGATAGTAAACTTTGCAACATGATTATCAGCTTGGAGTTGCATCGTCGTTTCCATAGCTCCACTGGTATTACATTTAGCTCTCTATACCCAGGATGCGTTGCGGATAGCCCATTGTTTCGCCATAGTTTCCCCGCTTTCCAGCGAATCTTTCCCTGGTTTCAAAAAAATGTTACCGGTGGTTATGTAAGCCAAGAACTTGCTGGTAATCGCGTTGCTCAAGTAGTTGATTCGAATGAATTTAATGCCTCTGGTGTGCATTGGAGTTGGGGAAATAGGCAGAAGAAAAATCAGCAACAATTTAAGCAACAATTATCAAGTAAAATAACCGACTTGGCTACAGCAGAGAGGGTTTGGGATTTGTCTAGTAAATTAGTTGGTTTAAACTAATTTACTCATATAATTTTAGTTAGTTGTCAGCTACCTGGTAGCGCCCTCAGGGCTTCATTTGATCCCATTACCACAAGTAGCTCATTAGCTTGCAGAATGTGAGAAGCGGGGGGATTAACAAATAGCTTACCGCTTGGACCTGCAGCAAGAACGCTCACATTGTAATGTTTACGCAGATTAATTTCTCGCAAACATTTCCCTATAAATTCCTGGGGCATTTTTATTTCTTCAATGCTATTTGTATCATCCAGCCTTAGCTGTTCAAGTAAATTAGGG
>VFLB01000196.1 GCA_009914645.1 Synechococcaceae bacterium Bin_79_3 | reverse complement strand
GTGGTTGTGGCAATTGTTTCACCAATACTAAAGCCACAGCAATCACAACTTGATCCAGCAATGCTAGAGGCTTTACTAGAGGATCCAAAAAAAATAGAAACTAATTCGGTGCAATATAATAAATATAATAAAATTATATCAAAGCAAACTAAGAGATCTTTAGATACCCAGCGCACTGATTTAAAAGTTCCTAATGCTGATCAACCAGCTCCTTCGCTGGAGATAAGGGTGATGCTTCAAGAAACAAAAAGCACTTCAAATGTTGGTGCAAATGGTCCTTGGCAATTACAATTGCGCAATGGCAGCACCTGGAGAACTGCTCAAGGAATGCTACCTATAAGTTGCACTGGAGGCCTATTGCAGATCGGCAGTGATAAAGGGCCTAATGAACTGTGGCTGAGGCCTAATAAAGTAGGAACAGTTGCACTTGATGCTAAGAGTTACCGCGGTGAACTTAGATTTTATTGCGAACGTGAAGGTCTTGTAATCGTGAATCATGTACAACTTGAGGAATACATAGCATCAGTAGTAGGAGCTGAAATGCCAAGCAACTGGCCGGAGGAAGCATTGCGGGCTCAAGCGGTTGCAGCCCGTTCCTATGCCCTGGCCCACATGGCTCGACCAGCAGATCCCCACTGGAACCTTGGCGCCACAACTCGCTGGCAGGCATATGCTGGCTTGGAAAGTGAAAGTGAAGCTTCGCGTGCAGCAGGCAGCTCCACAATGGGCCTAGTACTTAGTTATAGAGGTGGGATTGTTGAAAGTCTTTATGCCGCCGATAAAGCCATAACTATTGAAGCCCATGGACATCTGGGCGCAAGTATGAGTCAACATGGTGCAAAAGAGTTGGCTCAACAAGGATATCAATTCTCACAAATATTAGCCAAATATTATAGAGGTGCAAATTTAGCTCGCTTAAAGAGGTCGGCATGAATTCCTTAGCAGAACAATCCCTGGCCTGCCAAAGAAAAGCTATTTCTCTTGGTGCTTTAGTACCTCTACAAACAGAAATTTTAAAGTCTGCATCCTGGGATCCATTCATAGTTCGCAAACTGCAGGGCTACACGCCAAAGCATTTAAAAGATATTGGACCAAAACAAAATCCCTTCTCCCCTTGGGATAAAAATTTAGAACTTTATAAATTTGATCATCATATACTTTTGCTTAATAAATATCCTGTTGAACCAGGGCATTTACTTCTGATCACAAAGGATTGGAAACCCCAAAATGGATGGCTAAGTGAATGTGATTGGCAGGCATTAAGGGAGGTTTGGCAAATGCAAGGGGGTCTATGGTTTTTTAATAGTGCTCCAGAGGCAGGAGCAAGTCAGCCCCATAGACACATGCAACTCCTACCTCGCACTATGGGGCAGATTATATGCCCAGAAGCAGATAAATTCGAGGCAAATGCTGTTGCAAAAATGTCGTCTTGGCCGTGGCAAGTTGGCCTAAAAGCAACACCAAAAAATGAGTTACCAAGCTTAGATTTCTTGATTAAAACTTATGCCGAGCTGGCAGAGGCGTATGGCATTGGCAACGCAAATAAAGACACGATTCCGCTTCTACCTTATAACTTACTAATAAGTAATAAGTGGTTTGTTTTAATCCCTAGAACAAAAGAAGGGCACCAAGGTTTCAGCCTTAACGCCCTTGGATACGCTGGCTTTTTGCTGGCCACAGCAGAATCAAATCTTGATTGGTTGCATAAATATGGCCCTAGTGAGCTACTTGCAGTAGCAGCTATTAGTGCTCAATAGTTTGATCGCGCTCCATCTGAGCCTCAAGGGTGCCAATAGCCGCAGTTACTGCCGCTAGCTGTCTTTCCACGGCGTCGCGCCAGCCTTTAAGCATGTAGAGCTTACGGCGCTGGTGCCTGGCCCTTGAGGATTTCAGGTCGGTATCGTTCCAACAGCAATCTGGCATCGGAAACATGGGAAAATAATCAAACCAAGTAGGTTCTAGCCAACCTTCTGCGGCTTTTGTTGTCCCCTTGCCCAAATTCCGTGACATCACAGGAAAGCAAGGCTCCATCAGCATTTGTTCTGCCAAGGATTTTTAAAATTGCATCCAAAATCACCCAGTTGCGTAGCGCTAATCTCATAGTGAGACAAGTAGGCCCCACCGGTCTTATGCGCCAGAAATATTTGGCTCTACTTGTTTTGCCCTTTTTGGCGCCTGTTGCAAGATCAGAGGTGTATTTGATGGCTGGTCAACAAGCCAGGCCTTTAAATGGCACCTTCAATAATGTGCCTGTGTTGCATTCCAACCAACCTGAAGAGGTTGCTGGTCCGGGGATTCTCGTTAGTACCACCTTTGGGGACGCCCTTGCTGAAAATGGCCAAAGGCTCAGCCATGCCACTTATACGTTTAATGGCGAATTCGGCGTTCATGCCCATCACAAATATCATCCCTCAGCTCAATATGTGGCCCGATACGGAACCAGACGCGGCCAACTCACACTCGCTGCGATCGCTATTAACCCTGGTGATCGAGACGTTGTTCTCAAATTTGAACGCGGTTCAGTAAAGAATAGTTTTGAAGCTCCTTATCAAGCGAACAATTTACTTGGTGTAATTCCTCAAGGTCATAGGCCCTGGAATACAGGTCCAGGGGCTGCAACCGCAGCTCAAATGATGCGGGGAACCCTTGATAGGAAAATACCTGAAGCAATACGGATCCCCGCTCGCAGCCGCACAGTAATTTTTAGTACGGATTTGCCTTCAAACGGCATTGCTAATGCGTTAATAAAAGGTCGTAGCGATGGACCTTTTCAATTGGCAGTAGTTGCTGCCAAAATGCCTATGTCTGATCAGGAAATTCTTAATGTCCTTGATTCTGATCGATTTGCACCGGGCCGTACATATTTAAATAGAATAGATAAGATTGAGAATAAAAGTGTATTTTCAAGAGTTGCGGGAGTTGCAATAGGTGATACGTATCAAGCAAGTGTTATCCACAACCTAAATGATATGCCCTTACATGTTCCGCTTACTACAACAAATCGCCATAATTTTGGCACCGGAGAGAATCAGGTAAACCCATTAGCAACAAGAATGCTCGACTCTTCTTTGGATAACATTGGCACATATGGAGTTCGGTATAATATAGATATGAGCTTGATTGGTAATGGACCATATAAATTGGTTTTGAGTCATCCAAGTCTGCCAGGTCGTCAATTCGTATCATTTCGAGGAAGTATCGGTTTAAAATCAGATAATGGTTATGAAGAGCTACATGTTGGAATGAGATCTGGGCAAAGTTTAGTTCTTAAATCTCTTAATCTCACGCCTAATATGCCTATGAACATTCGCTTGAGCTTGGTATATCCAGCTGATGCAACTCCAGGTCATCTGCTTAGTGTTGTACCAGATACTCAATTAACTATGTTGCGTAATCAAGAGGAGGCCTTGGAAAAAGCACGCAAACAATCAGCGGCTATTCCAATGTTTGTTATGGAACCTCCAGCTACGGCTGAGCTTAAGCTTGCTCCTCGGGTTGCTCAGCCAAGCCCCACTAAAAGGATGAAGCAAATACCTCCCCCTCTACTTCCACCCTTAGCTCCCCCAATGTTACCGATAGGTGGTTGGCCCCCCTCAACACCAGCGATGGTTGATACCAACAGGCCGCATACATTAATTAGAAACTGGCTTAACCGCTAGTTCCTCATCTACACCGTCCCCTTGGCAAACAGCCCAGACGAACGCAAGGTATCACTGGTGCTCCAGTGTGCTGCCATTGAGCAGCTAGACGTGTTGCGTAAGCAATGGGGAATGCGAAGTCGCGGCCCAGCGATTGAGCGCTTACTTGAGATTATTTCAAAAGATGAGTCAGAACTTGAAAAGGAGCAGGAAGCTAGTGAAGACTATGAAAATTCGTTAGATCAGCACGTTCAAGGGGCTCTCGTGCTGATCTCTATAGCTGGTGAGAATGAGGAAATTCCAGATTGGCAAGTTGATGAATCTGATCAGCGCCCTTCTGCAATTGATCTACCTGGCTTCGTATCAAAACGCACGCAGCAATTAAGGAGAAGTTTGCAAACACCTGTTGTTGATCCGCCAACCAGCGTTGGAATTACCTTAATAGATTCTTGCCAGTTAGATGAGTGTATTCAAGCCGTACAAACCCATTGGATGAATCTTTACGGAAGCGAACCAAATAAGGCTGTACTAGAAGCTGGTATGCATTGGTTGAGCCGCGACATATGGCCCCTATCTGATGCTAGTGAGGGGAATATGTTCACATGGAATGCCCTTCAGCAGGTGATGATTAGCTATGCCCCCAGCTGGGAATTAC
>VFLB01000162.1 GCA_009914645.1 Synechococcaceae bacterium Bin_79_3 | reverse complement strand
TGACGTGACCCCCATTGCTGCTCCAGTTCCTATGAGAGCTGTTGGGGTGATCAGGCCGCTTTCCATTGCTGGAGGACTTCCAGGGGCGTACGCCCCTGGAGAGCCGAATGCGGTCTGTAGACGTTGTACTCGATTCGGTGCTGCTCTGCCAGCAGCTTTGCTTCCTGCACCGAGGCAAACAGTTCGATGTTCAGGAACTCGTCCCTGAATCGGCCATTGAATGACTCCACAAATGGGTTCTCCCAGGGTGAGCCTGGCGGGATGTACGCCGTTCCCGTACCACTGCCTGTGCACCACTCTTGCAATGCGTGGGCTATGAACTCAGGGCCATTGTCCATCCGCAGGTGAGTGGGCGGTGGATACAGCTTGAGTAGCTCCTCGATCGTGTCGATCACATCCACAGCCTTACAGCTGCGGCCCACCCGAATCGCCATGCAGACCCGGCTGAATTCATCGATTACGTTCAGGAACTTAAGCGTGCGGCCATTCATCGTCTGATCGAACTGGAAGTCGATCGCCCAAACGTGGTGCGGATATTCAGACCGCAACAGCTCCTTGCTACCCCCGGCAGGCCGGGAGCGTTTCCTCTTGCGTGGCAGGGGCCTTTGGAGTCCTTCCTCACGCCAAATCCGGTGCACCCGTTTGTGATTGACGCTCCAGCCATCAAGCCTCAGCCGCCGGTAGACAAGCCGCCGGCCCCAGCGCACATGGCGCCGGGCCAGCTCCAGGATCCGCCGTTTTAACTTCTGCTCCTCGATGTCTGCTGGCGGGACAGGGCGCCGCTGGGTATTGCGGTGTTGACCTGTCAACCGGCAGGCACGACGTTGAGAAACCCGGAATCGATCATGCAGAACCACTACGGCCCTGCGACGACGCTCCGGGCTCAGAAGTTTCCCTCGGCAAGCTCCTTAAGCATCGCCTTATCGAGTTCTGCGTCAGCAAGGAGGCGCTTAAGGCGGGTGTTCTCCAGCTCAAGCTCCTTTAGGCGTTTGGCCTCAGTCGCTTTCATCCCGCCATATAGCTGCTGCCAGCGGTAATAAGTAGGGGCTGAGACCTCCAGAGCTCTGCAAACATCGGCGACGGCTTGGCCTTGGTTAAGCAGTTGTTCCGCGCTGCGCAGCTTGCGGATGATCTGCTCGGGGTTGTGGCGTTTGCGTTTCATGGGGCTTCTCCTGGCCAAGTCTGGCCGGTAGGGAAGCTCTCATAAGGGCTGGTTCAGTTTTT
>VFLB01000063.1 GCA_009914645.1 Synechococcaceae bacterium Bin_79_3 | reverse complement strand
GGGCCGCGAGGGGCATAAAGCTTTTCCTGCAATTCCTGCTGGCTTAAAGCAGCTGTGGCGGAAGGGTGTGGTGCAACGACCAATTGAATCTCCAATAAAAACCCAGTTCGTGAAACTGGGGGGATCAGATCTGTCTTCTATTCAACAGCTGATCGAACGAATTTAGCGGCTATGAGGCAGCAAGCGCTGGAGCGGGCTGGGGGAGGATTGATGAAATACCGAATTAAGATTGTCTGTGCTGAGTGATTTTCCGGTATGGCCAGTGGCTTGCTCCAGCGCTTGGGAGGCAGTGGCAGCTGCTCAGGAGCAGATAGAAGGCCATGCTGCAAAGCGCACCGCCGCAGTGCAGCCGCAGCTTGCAAAAGTGTTAGCTGCTTTTCAAGCTGAAAAACTCGGCACCCATCACTTCGCTTCAGTGAATGGCTACGGGCACAACGACCAAGGCCGTGAAACTCTAGATCGTGTTTTTGCCCGGGTGCTGGGGGCAGAACAGGCAGCAGTGCGGTTGCAATTTGTGAGTGGCACCCATGCAATTGCAGCAGCCTTGTTCGGTGTGCTGAGGCCAGGGGATCGTTTGCTCTCAATCACCGGCCGCCCATACGACACCCTTGAGGAGGTAATCGGTTTGCGGGGCAAAGGTAAGGGGTCTCTTGCGGAATTTGGCATTGAATACAGCGAACTACCCCTAAGCCCCACAGGCGTTGTTGATACAGAGGGCCTCGCGGATGCCCTATCGATTCCAACTCGGATGGTATTGATTCAACGCAGTTGCGGCTACAGCTGGCGGCCTTCGCTGCCGGTGGCGGAAATCGCTCGGCTTTGCGATCAAATAAAAAAACTGCAGCCCAACTGCATTGTTTTTGTTGACAACTGCTATGGCGAATTGGTGGAAGCAGAAGAACCCACCGCCGTTGGCGCTGATCTAATCGCCGGTTCACTGATCAAAAATCTCGGCGGCACAATTGTTCCAACCGGTGGATATGTAGCTGGTGTGGCGGAACTAGTGGAGCAGGCCTGCTGCCGGCTTACGGCCCCTGGCATCGGCGCGGCTGGCGGCACCGGTTTCGATTTGCATCGTCTTTTATTTCAAGGCTTATTTTTGGCACCGCAAATGGTGGCGGAAGCTCTAATCAATGCTGATTTAATTGCGCAAGTTTTTGTTAATCAAAAATTAGAGGTGCAACCCCTACCTGGAGCAGCCCGCAGTGATGTGATTCAAGCGGTGAAGTTTGGTGATCCAAGGGCCCTGCAAGAGGTGTGCAGGGCTTTCCAAAGCTGCTCTCCGGTGGAGAGCTATTTAAACCCGGTGCCAGCACCAATGCCTGGCTACAGCAGTGATCTCGTGATGGCAGGAGGCACCTTTATCGATGGCAGCACCAGTGAATTTTCCGCTGATGCGCCCCTTAGGGAGCCTT
>VFLB01000237.1 GCA_009914645.1 Synechococcaceae bacterium Bin_79_3 | reverse complement strand
TGCTAGATATTGAAAAGGCAGTAAAGTTAATCGTTGCAACTACCGGAATAAGTGTCTTACTTGTGGAGCAGCATTTACATTTTGTGCGGCAAGCTGATTGGTACTATGCGATGCAAAAAGGTGGCATGGTGGCAAGTGGTTCAACAGCTGATTTAAGTAAAGCGGTGATCGATCGCTTTTTAAGTGTGTAACTCTGCAACCTTAAAACTTTCTACCAGTTCCGCTCCGCCAAACTCATGGCTCCATATCTCCACCTCTGCCTCTTGTGGAGCCGTAAAATTTAATATTTCAAATGGAAATATCACCCGCTCGAGGTAATAATTTTCAGCACCAAAGCAGCGCAGGATAATCATTCGATTTAGGTTGTTTCGAAAACTGCAGTCGCTTGCGTCCATCGGTGTGGTGATCCTTCTAACACATCAAGCCACGTTTAATTTTATTTAGTGGTTGCAACGGTTACTTAATTAGTGCTTAGCCCTTGATTACAGATTCTTTTAATATATTGCGAAATAGTGGTTCAGCAAGTTGGGCTGCCTCAGGTGTGATTGGGCGGCAATCGAGGCTATTAAGTAATACCGCAGCTTCACCAGGAATTAGTGCATTGCCTAATCGCGATTCAATTGCTCTTCCTTGTTTCAGAGCTTCTGCCCGCATGATTCCGGGTAAGCAGCCTGAGGCAAGGTTTGGTGTTACCCAGCGGCCCTGGCGCCGCACCAGCAGATTTGCGCTTGTGGCGCAGCAGAGTCCGCCAGCACTACTGAGCAATAAGGCATCTTGGCAGCCAGCAGTTGATGCTTCTCGCCGGGCTAGCGCCATTTCGCCGTAGGCAAATGTTTTGTAGTGGCGCAGTGAACTATCTGCCCATATTTTTATTTTTTTGCTGATAGTTATGGTTTGCATTTGAAATGTTGGCTGATAGCGATGCAAGCTGCCCCAGAGGCGTCCTGCTTGATCATTTTCGCTAAGTGCTAATCCTCTGCCGCCCCCATTCCCCTGGCTCCAATTAAGTCGTAAGGCGCCGTCGTTGATGCCACTGCGCGCTATTGCTGTATCGATCAAGGTTTGTATTTCTGATTTCGCAGGTGGATTTGGTAAACCCAAGTGCAATGCCCCCAGATACCAGCGCTCAAGGTGTTGATCAAGCAGTTGCGCTTTCCCGCATAAAAGCAGAACCGTTTCAAATACACCTTCTGCCAGCCTTAAACCCCTATCACTAATTGGCACACCCAATTCATTGGGATCACCCCATTTTGAATTGCACCAGGCGATTGCATCCATTAGCGCAAGGCCGCGAGCAAAGGTTTTATTTTCCAGCCAAGTTCTGCTGCTTCTTGCTGCGGATTGGAATCAGCAACAATGCCGCAGCCAGCATGCACCCTTAAACGCTTAGCGCGCACCATTACGCTGCGAATCAGGATATTGCTATCAAAACTGCCATCATTTTTAAAGTGAAAGAAGCTGCCGCAATATGGCCCCCTTGCCACTGGTTCTAAATTATTTAAATGCGCACAAGCGCTGATTTTGGGAGCGCCGCTTATGGATCCACCCGGCCAGCAGGCGCGCATTAGAGAAGCAGCTGTTTGTTTGCTTTCTAGTAATCCCGTTACAACTGAGGTGAGATGGTGCACCTGAGCATAACTTTCAAGGCCTACTAATTGCGGCACTTTGATACTACCCGCTTTGCATACCCTGCCAAGGTCGTTTCGTAATAGATCTACGATCATTATGTTTTCAGCCCGATCTTTGGGGCTTGTTATTAATTCAGCTGCAGCAGCTGCATCTTTATCTTGTTCTTGATGCCGGGGCCTGGTGCCTTTTATTGGCCTGGTTTCTACGTTGCCTTCTTGATCGCAAGATATAAATCTTTCTGGCGATGCACTCAGCACTGCTTCCTGATTACTTGCAATCATTAATCCGCCAAATGGTGCAGGGCAATGGCGGCGCAATCGTTGATATATTGCTAGTGGATCTGCATTTGCAGGTAATATGTATTCAACGCATACACTTAGATTGGCTTGAAAAATATCACCTGCTTTAATTGATTCCTTTACTTCATTTACCTGCTGCTCAAAAGCACTAGCTGTTGTATGCCAATACCAATCATCTAAACCAATTCCTGCGTTAGCTGCTGGCTGCTGCTGATCTGCTGTGGTGGATTTCGAGCGCAGTAAAGCTTCCAGTGGTTTTTGATACTTAGCCTCCCCTGTTAACCAAAGCTGTTGCTTTTTTAGATCCATGTGCACCACTGCTCCATAGCAGCCAGCCCAAAGTGTGGCCGTGTCTGGTGTTTGCCAATGGTGGCTCGGTTCAACCCAGGCGCCAGCTTCATAGGCAAGCCAGCCAAGCCAGGTGCCGTTGTGATTTCCTTGGATTTCTTGCAGAGCCTTAAAGGGGTCTTTACTGCCTGGTTCACCGGGAAGCCCGCTGCAGCGCATTTGTATTTGCGGTGCTACCGCGAGCAAAACCCTGTTTCCCAAGGGGCTGCCGTCGCCATCAAGCCAAACAAACCCCTCGCTACCAAAACAGCGCTCTAGCGCTTGGGCTAGTTGTTGTGGTTCCCACCAGGGCAACTGATTCATTGGCCCACCAGATCACTGCGGCCCGCTTCCAGCAATGCAGCATCTCTGATACGGCAACTATCGCAAATACCACAGGGTTTTTCTCCCCCGGCATAGCAACTCCAGGTTTCAGCAATCGGCAGCTTTAGCCGTGTGGCTTCTTGCACGATCTTTGTTTTGCTCCATTGCAGCAATGGGGCCCAAAGCTGTGCACCTTTACCTTCCCTACCTGTTTTAGTTGCCAGATCAGCAAGATTTTGGAATGCGGCTAAGTAATCAGGCCTGCAATCGGGATAACCGGAATAATCCACAGCGTTAATGCCAAGCACTAAACGTTCAGCAGCACGGGCTTCCGCCAAGCTCAGCCCTAAGGCAATAAATACGGTATTGCGACATGGCACATAAGTATTAGGAATTACCCCTGCTTCCACACCATCAGTGGGCACGCTGATTTCACTATCGGTAAGTGAGGATCCACCCCAGGCCGCCAGATTCACAGCGATTGTGTGATGTTCAAGGAGCTTTAAATGAGCGGCCAAATTTTTTGCAGCTATTAATTCTCGTTGGTGGCGTTGGCCATAGTTAAAAGAAAGGCCAATTACTCGATAACCAGCTTCTAAAGCAAGGGCAGCAGCGGTGGCGGAATCAAGGCCACCAGAAAGCAGCGCGATGGCAGTTGGTGCTGTGTTGTGCATCGTGGGGCCAGGATGGGTTCAGTTTGATCTAAGGGCTGTGCGCAGAGTTGCTTTGTTTTGTTCAGCTGTTGCTTTAACACTTGCGCTGGAGCCCGCTAAGGCGATACCAATGCTTGATCTAAAACCATACGCAGAAGCAGCTGCAGGGGAGCAGCGCTTCGTAATTCAATTAAATCCATTGCTAAAGCCATCACCGGATCAGAGTATTTCAAATAATCCTTCTGATTGGCGGGTGCAGTTGCTGGTGGGTAAGGAGTTGGAGCTTGATTGCAATTTGCATCGTTTCACCGGCAGGTTGCGTTCTGAACCAGTGCTGGGAACCGGCTACACGGTGTATCGAGCCGAACAAATTGGCGCGATGCTTTCCACCCGTAAAGCTTGCCCAGCCCAGGCACTTACAAAACAATTCATACCGCTTGGCGGCCAACCATTTGTATTGCCTTTTAACGCAAGTGTGCCGATTGTTGTTTATGCGCCCCAGGGTTTCCAGGTGCGCTACCGGCTTTGGAAGGCGGAACAAAATATCCAACCAGCCCAGCTGCGTTAGTTATCTCGCTTAGTTAACGCACCCCTAGCCATTTGTGGGTTTGCAGGCTTAAGCGCCAGTTGGGATGTTTAAGCACATAGTTGATTGCCAAATCTCTGCCCGCTGGGCAATCGGCGCCAGGTTGCAACAGCAGCGCCGCAGATTTTTGATTCGCTGTAGCGATATTTGCTGCTGCCATTGACTCTGCAAATTCAAGATCTGCCGCTTCATGCACCACTAGTTTCAATTCATCGCAACAAGAAAGCAGCTGATTGCATGGCGGTTTATGGCGTTTTGGTGAAAGGCTGATCCAATCAAATTTCCCACTGAGTGGATCCACACCACTGGTTTCAAGATGTAAAGGCAATCCCAGCAGAGCAAGGATTTCGCACAATTCATCAAGGTTGTGATGCAGTGGTTCCCCGCCTGTGATCACAACAAATGCAGCACCATCTGCAGCCGCAGCAGCGGTTTCAGCGCTTAGTTCGGCAAGGCTTCGCTGTGGATGGGCAGATTGGGGCCATGAATGCTTGGTGTCGCACCAGCTGCAGGCCACGTTGCAACCCCCAAGACGGATAAAAAATGCACTGCGGCCGCTATGAATTCCTTCCCCTTGAATTGAGCGAAAGGTTTCCACCACCGGCAACGAATTCATTGTTGTTGTGTTTGATATTTATGAGCCGCTTCAATCAAGCCGCTGAATAGCGGATGAGGCTTGCCAGGCCTTGATAAAAATTCTGGATGATATTGACAAGCTAAAAAGAAGGGATGGCTTTTTAATTCAATTAATTCAACTAAACGACCATCGGGCGACATACCACTTATTTCATAACCTGATTCTACAAATAAACTGCGGTAAGCATTATTAAATTCAAAGCGATGGCGATGTCTTTCATATACCACTTCTGCGCCATATAATTCATGAGCTTTACTGCCAGCTGCCAAACGGCATGGGTAAACTCCAAGCCGCATCGTGCCGCCAAGATCCACCACATCTTGTTGTTCTGGAAGTAGATGAATTACAGGATGGGTGCTGGCGGGTTCTAATTCGGCACTGGTTGCATCCACTAAACCGGCGCAATTTCGAGCCCATTCGATAACAGCGGTTTGCATGCCGAGGCACAAACCAAGAAACGGCACCTGCTGCTCTCTTGCCCAACGGATTGCATCGATCTTGCCATCAACGCCGCGGTTGCCAAAACCCCCAGGCACCACCACCGCATCCATGCCTGTTAGTAACTTTTCAGCTCCTTGCTCCTCTAGGAGTTCAGCATTAACCCAATGCAGATCAAGGCCGCAATCGGCATGAAGGCAGGCATGACGCAGGGCTTCAACCACCGAAAGGTAAGCATCATTTAGTTGCACATATTTACCAACTAAAGCAACTTTTACTGCTGGGCCCGGATTGCGTAAGCGACGCACTAATTCTTCCCATCCAGCCATATCACTGTCATGGTCTTGTAGGTTAAGCACCTCCAATAGTTGACGGCATAAACCTTCCCGTTCAAGCGCAATCGGCACCGCATAAATGCTGTCAGCATCTAGGGATTGCACCACTGCTTTTGCCGATACACCACAAAAGCCACCAATTTTTGCCTTTAATTCATTACTGATTTCACGATCACTTCTACATACTAGTAAATCTGGCTGAATACCAATTGAGCGCAATTCTTTTACCGAGTGTTGCGTGGGCTTTGTTTTTAATTCACCCGATACGCCAATGTATGGCATAAGTGTTACATGCACGTAGGCAAGGTCGTGGCGACCCACCTCACCGCGAAATTCACGAATCGCTTCTAAAAAAGGTAGCGATTCAATGTCACCTACGGTGCCACCAATTTCAGTAATTACTACATCTGCATTGGTATTAGCGGCAACCCTGTGAATCCGTTCGCGGATTTCACCAGTAATGTGCGGGATAACTTGTACCGTGCCGCCATTGTAATCGCCGCGACGTTCTTTATTGATTACCGCTTGATATATAGATCCTGTAGTAACACTATTTAGCCTAGACATAGCCGTATCAGTAAAGCGTTCGTAGTGGCCTAAATCCAGATCGGTTTCAGCGCCATCTT
>VFLB01000234.1 GCA_009914645.1 Synechococcaceae bacterium Bin_79_3 | reverse complement strand
GCCCGTTCTGCCAAGCCTGGATCAATAGATCCCTTCAAGAACATGATTAAAGACCTGGGCTAACTTCGCTGGTGTTGGTAACTTCAATATTTTTATCTGTTGTTAGCACCAGTTCTTTCAGAAACTGCAGCTGAGCTTGTTCCGGATTTTCCCATAACCCGCGATTACTTGCTTCAAGTAGACGTTCTGCCATATCACGCAATGCCCAAGGATTGCTTTGTTTTATTGTTTTCTGAACATCAAGATCCTGTAGCCACTGTTTACAGATTGCTCCATAAGCCCAATCAGGCACTAAATCTGTGCAGGCATCGTAAGCAAAGAGATAATCGAGGCTAGCAGCAAATTCAAAGGCTCCCTTATAGCCATGTTTTTGCATTCCTTCAATCCAACGAGGATTTAATAGCCGGCTGCGTATAACTTTGTCTAGTTCCAGAGCTAAGGGTTTTGGCCTCGGCCGTTCAGGTTGAGAGTGGTCGCCAAACCAGAGTTGGGGATCACTGCCCCGAATACGCCGCACTGCAGCAGCCATACCGCCATGAAATTGGTAGTAGTCGTCTGAATCAAGTAGATCGTGTTCGCGATTGTCTTGGTTGTGTAAAACCACTTGCACTTCTTTAAGACGTTTTTCCAAGCCGTTGCGATCTGCAACCGGCTCTTCACTGGCCTGGTAACGCCATTTGCTCCAGTTTAAAAACGCTTCAGCTAAGTCATCTTTGCTTTCCCAATTTCCACTTTCGATCAATCCCTGCAAACCAGCTCCATAGGCTCCAGGGGCTGAGCCGTAAACCTGGCAACCGCCGCAACCATCCGCCTGCTGTTTAACGATGTGATTCGCCTCCTTGAGCCAATGCAGTAGTTGTGGAAAAGCATCCCTAAAAAAGCCCGAGATTCGTACCGTTACATCAACTCTTGGCCGGCCAAGAAAATTAATAGGAATCAATTCGAGCCCCACCATGCGCCGATTGGGGCCATCCCATAAAGGCCTAACCCCCATAAAGGCCAGCACCTGAGCTACATCATCTCCACCACTGCGCATCGTGCTGGTGCCCCAAATTGAAATAGCCAAATGGGTTAAGTGATCACCTTCGGCCTGAAGATGTTGCTC
>VFLB01000103.1 GCA_009914645.1 Synechococcaceae bacterium Bin_79_3 | reverse complement strand
TTGGCGTGCCCCAGCCGCAGCGGCTGCGCTACGGCTGCAGCTTGAAATATCCCAAAACACATAAGCCCACTGTGGATCTCTTGGTAGAAACACCAACCTTGTTTCAGCTGGTGGTGGGGGAGTATCGCCAAAACTGGTTTCCATCTCAGCTAAGGAAATAGCTGTTTCAAGGCGGGTGCGTCCGGTACTGAATTCCTGCTGTTGGCTGATGGAATCCAGGAGCTCCTCCTTGGATTTACGGCTGTATAAACCAACACCTAAATCGCTAGCCACTTTACGCAATTGGCGCAATGTGAGACGGGCTAAAGACGAAAAAGTTTGGTTTCCCATAATCTAAAGATTTGACTTGGAATCACTTTGGCTTTAGTTACCTAAATCCACAACTGGGTAGGGGGCGCGGGTCAGGAATTGCTGATTCTTAAATTATGGATAAATACCCTTAACCTTTGCCCTCACTAGCGGCCGATGCTGCGGTACGGCACTTTGGCTAGGAAGTTCTCTGAGATCTCACCTGCAGCAGCAGATGTGCGTAGAGCTGGCAAGGAGCGTACCCATGGCATGTAGTCCTCTGGGTAACCACCGCGCTTTTGACGCGCCCGGGCAGGTAGAACGCGGGCTTTGCCGGTGTAAACGATCTGAGGAAAGCCCAGGATTTTGCGGTAGTAAGCGTCGTAGCGCGGGCTTGTGATGTTGAAAGGGGTTTCACCTAATTCACGGGAGCCCACAACGCGGTTGCGTTGATATGGCACCGTATCGAATCCAAAGGCATTGAGGTATTCGTCGCTGTTGATGAGGTCGTCAACCATGCCCACTACGCCTCGGGTCATGATCACTGCGGCCCAGGCAATTTCTTCGCTCTTACCGTGGGTGCTTCGGCCTAGCAACTTTTCCACAAGGTGGCGAACCACTTTGTAATTGCTATTTAAGTTGTAGAAGCTGCGGTTAAAGGTGTCTGAAAGGCAAAGGGAGCGAACAAAGTCGCGAACAGTGATTTGGCCATTGCGCAGCTGGCTTTCAAGGAAACGATCGCGGTCCACCTTGAAGGCGTGAAAAAAGATTTGGCGATAGGCGGCTTCGATCACGAAGCCCAACTCCTGACGGCCCAGGGTTCTATCAAGGGCTACGGCCTTGGGATCCTCATCTGATCCCACCCGAAATGGCTCAACTCGGGCATTTTTTGTGGTGGGCGCGTAAGACAGAAGGGGCAAGGCCACGCGTGATCAACATCTATTAAACAGATCGTATAAGTACTCCAGTCTTTAGAGGCTTTAGGGCAACCCTGCACTCACAGACCGTAACTTTAGGAATTGTTCTATTGAGTGGCTTACCAGCCCAGAATCGAAGTCGGCATCTCAATGTTTGCTATGGATTTAGGGGTTACAGCAGCGCTATCAAGCCTGGTTTCCATACATAAAGACGCTGTATTTGATAAGCCCTCCACAGTGCTGCTGCGCAAGCGGATGTTGGGTCCAACAAACCAAAATCTTTCAACGCTGTTCATTGTTTCGTAGCTGGTGGTTAGCCAAAGGCTGCCGCTTTCATCCAAGCGAAAGTGCCCAGCCACCGGCGCTGTTTCGGCATAACCCCGATCCCTCAGCAGCAAGCCCTGTTTGCCCTGCGAGTCTTTTGGGATTAAGGCAAACATGCTCTCCCCTTCATGTTCTTCGCCATGTTTATCCCATGCCATCGACCCACCCCAGCGCACATGGCAGCCGCCGACCACTTGGTTTGGTTCTTGGCCGTGCAGGGTGGCCATCGCTGCCAAACGGCAATCATCAAGCTCAAGCATCGAAACCTCAATCAAGGAGCCACCAGCTTCCGCACGGCGATGCAGCAGGTGATGGCTGGTGCGCTGCGAGCGCCAACTCCCAGCGCTTAATTGAAAAAAGCCAAGGGCGTTGCTGATCGTTGCGATGCTTTGTTCCATAGAAAATTTGAATTGAAAGGTGCTTTATGGAAGCGGTTCAAGCCGAAAACCACAGGCATGGCCGCCCTCCAGCTTCCAGTGCACCCTTTCAACGGCGCAGTCTGGAAAAGTGTGGCGCATCAGTTGTAATTCCTGGTCGCAGATCACCGGAAAAGCCTCTGCCACTCTTAAAACGGAACAGTGATATTCCTGCAACATCCAACTCCTGCCGCCGGGCTCTGCTTCGCAATCAGCCACATAACCCTCCTTGCGCCTGAGCTCCACTAACTTCTCAAGCCTTTGCCCTAGGGCACCAGAACCGATTAAAAGGCGATAGCTATTGGCTTGCTGTTCTGCCTGGTTGTATAGAAGAGCTTGCACTTCGCTGGAACTGAGGCTTTGGCTTAGCGATTGCAATAAGCCAAGGGCAAAATGCTCGCTGCCGTCTGGGAAATGGCCCCTTCCTGCGCTAGTTAAACGCCAGCGGTTACTAGGCCGCCCCCTACCAAGGGTTTGGGGGCTTGCTTCCACAAAACCCTTTTCCTCGAGGCTGCGGAGATGGCGACGCATCACTTGTACTGAAATCACTAATTGCGCCGCCAACTCAGCTGCGCTGGCCTCCCCCTGGCGTAACAGCAACGTAAGTGCCGCCTCGTGTGTAGAAGCTGGAGAGCTAACG
>VFLB01000183.1 GCA_009914645.1 Synechococcaceae bacterium Bin_79_3 | reverse complement strand
TTTACGCAGATTAATTTCTCGCAAACATTTCCCTATAAATTCCTGGGGCATTTTTATTTCTTCAATGCTATTTGTATCATCCAGCCTTAGCTGTTCAAGTAAATTAGGGCGAATAAGTTCCATTCCTAATCTTCTACCCTGCATCTTTGATGGGAAAACAACCCTATCGGCACCAACCCGTTCCAACATTTTTTGATGAAGATCACTTGTTGCCCTAGCGATCAGCTGTTTCACCTTTGTGCCAGGGGTATCTTTACAAATCAAGGTGGCGGTAATACTCGCTTCTATCGGTTCGCTGATCGCCACTACAACAGTAGATAGTTCTAGTACCCCAGCGGCCCGCATAGCCTCTTCATCAGTGCAATCCACCACTCTGCTTTCAATTGAGGCATCAAATTGCCTCAATTCATCTATGGCCCGTTGGCTCGAATCAACGGCTAACACATCTGCTCCAGAGCGCAGCAACTCTGAGCAAACGGACGAGCCAAAACGCCCCACTCCAATTACTGCAAAGCCCCCGGCTTCAGCGTTGTTGCTCCACTGCCACCATTGATTCATATTCATGGGTTGAATTGCCATATTTCTACTCGAAAACCCTACACATACAAATCTTCCTTGGGATAACCCACCCTGTTTTTAGCTGTGCTGCCGTAGATGGCGGAAAGCAAGAGCAAAATGCCGATACGGCCAACAAACATGCCAACCATTAGCACAAGTTGCCCCCAGCGGCTGAGGTTTGCAGTTACGCCTAGATCAAGCCCCACAGTGCCAAAGGCGGAAACACATGTGAAAAGCTTTTCAATAAAACTGTAGTTCTGGTGATTTGGAATGCCCACAGCCGTTGGGCCTATCCCCAATAAAAGTGCCATCAATACAACAAATAAGAGCGAAGCGATGGTTACTCCCACCGCCCTCAATACAGTGCGATCTGGAATCATGCGGCGGTGCATTAACACATCTTGCCGCCCTTGCAGGGTTGAACGGGTAGCACCCATTAATATTGCAAATGTTGTGGTTTTTATGCCGCCACCTGTGCCACCTGGGCTGGCTCCAATAAACATTAATACAATCATCAAAAGTAAACCAGCATCAGTTATTGATTCGGCAGATAGAGGAATGGTATTAAACCCAGCGGTGCGAGTGCTGATTGATTGAAAAAGACTTATTTGAAATTTTTGCAAAAAACTAAACTGCGCTATTGCTCCAGCTTCTAGGCCAAAATGCTCTGTAAAAATAAGTCCTAAGCAACCTAAAATTATTAAACCAGCAGTTGTGCGTAAAACCAGTCTGGTGTGGAGGCTTAGGCGTTTTAGGTTTTTCAAGCGTTTTCGATTTGCCCATAAATCATTTGTTACCCACCAACCGATACCACCAATAACAATCATTGAAGCGATAACTGCATTTACAACAATGTTGTCTCTGTAGTTTTCTAGATTTTTTGCCCACAGCCCAAATCCAGCGTTGTTGTATGCGCTGATCACATGAAATATTGAAGCCCATGCTCTTTTGGCTGGATTTTCAATATCAGTAAAACCAAAAAAGAAGAGCACTGCAGCACCAATACCCATCACCCAAGCGGCGCATATCAAAATTCCTTGAAAAGTGGGACCTAT
>VFLB01000297.1 GCA_009914645.1 Synechococcaceae bacterium Bin_79_3 | reverse complement strand
TGGAAATTCTTACAGCACAGTTGAACTTGGCTGAGGAATTGCAACTGCCGGTGATCATCCATTGCCGAGATGCAGCCGCTGCAATGCTGGAGCTTCTGGAGCAGCGCCGCATTCAAGGTCATCAAATAACCGGGGTAATGCATTGTTGGGGCGGCACCCCAACTGAGATGGAATCTTTCCTGGAATTCGGCCTTCACATCAGCTTTAGCGGCACGGTTACTTTCCCAAAAGCCCACGAAACTCATCAATGCGCCCGCCAAGTGCCGGCCAACCGTTATTTAGTGGAAACAGATTGCCCCTTCTTGGCGCCAGTGCCGCGAAGAGGGAAGCGCAATGAACCAGCGATGGTGCGCCATGTGGCGGAAAGGGTTGCGGAGCTGAGGGGAGAAACCCTTGAGCAGGTGTGTATTCAAACAAGCGCAAATGCAGCTCTGCTTTTTTCTTTGCCTTACCAGGCTTTTGTTTAGGTTTGGCTTTGCCGACATGTTCCTTGACAGAATCCGCC
The DNA here is from genome assembly GCA_009914645.1 of Synechococcaceae bacterium Bin_79_3. Lineage (GTDB taxonomy): Bacteria > Cyanobacteriota > Cyanobacteriia > PCC-6307 > Cyanobiaceae > Synechococcus_D. The sequence goes on along the minus strand of VFLB01000297.1, from coordinate 1,988 downwards.
CTCTTCTGGGTATAATTAGCAACTGGCCCAGCAGTGGGCTGAACTGCCCTCTCACTCCGCGGGCTTTGTTGCCGAAGGTTCCCCTGGTCTCCATCCATTGAGCAATTGTTGAACATGGCCGCCCCTTGTTTCTGCGAGGGGCGGCCGTTGTCTTGGCAATGCACAAATTTTGGGTCTCTTTGGCGCTGAGGTAACTGATAAACAACCTTCCTTCTGATCTGCAGGTTTACGCATGAGCAGCGCGATTCAAGTCGCCAAGACTGCCACTTACCTTCCTGATTTAGTGGAGGTACAGCGCGGGAGTTTTAAATGGTTCCTAGAGAAAGGCTTGATTGAAGAGCTTGATAGCTTTTCGCCTATCACCGATTACACCGGCAAACTTGAGCTGCATTTTGTTGGTACTGAGTACCGGCTAAAACGTCCTCGCCATGATGTGGAAGAGGCAAAACGCAGAGATGCAACTTTTGCATCCCAAATGTATGTTACTTGTCGTTTGGTAAATAAAGAAACTGGCGAAATCAAAGAGCAGGAAGTATTTATAGGCGAATTGCCTCTAATGACAGAGCGCGGCACTTTCATTATAAATGGTGCTGAACGTGTAATCGTTAACCAAATTGTACGTAGCCCAGGCGTTTACTTTAAAGACGATCAAGATAAAAATGGACGCAAAACCTACAATGCCAGCCTTATCCCTAACCGAGGGGCATGGCTTAAATTTGAAACAGATAAGAATGATCTGCTACATGTTCGTGTAGATAAAACACGTAAAATCAATGCCCATGTTTTGATGCGGGCAATAGGTTTATCTGATAATGATGTTTTAGATAAACTACGTCACCCTGAATATTATCGTAAATCCATTGAAGCTGCTAATGAAGAAGGCATTTCTTCTGAAGATCAAGCACTTCTTGAGCTCTACAAAAAACTGCGCCCAGGTGAACCTCCATCCGTGAGTGGTGGTCAGCAGCTGCTGCACAGCCGCTTTTTTGATGCCAAGCGCTACGACCTTGGCAAAGTTGGTCGTTATAAAATCAATAAGAAGCTTCGTCTTGCCATTCCAGATGCGGTTAGAACACTTACCCCTGAGGACGTACTTTCAACCATAGATTACTTAATTAATCTTGAACTTGATGTGGGTGGTGCCACTCTTGATGACATCGACCATTTGGGTAATCGTCGCGTTCGTTCTGTTGGCGAATTACTACAAAACCAAGTTCGGGTTGGTTTAAACCGCCTTGAACGCATCATTAAAGAAAGGATGACTGTTGGTGAGACAGATTCCCTCACCCCTGCTCAATTGGTTAACCCAAAACCGTTAGTAGCTGCAATAAAAGAATTCTTTGGCTCCAGCCAGTTAAGTCAATTTATGGATCAAACAAATCCATTGGCTGAGCTTACCCACAAAAGACGTATTAGCGCCCTTGGCCCAGGGGGGCTTACCAGAGAACGCGCTGGCTTTGCTGTGAGAGATATTCATCCATCTCACTACGGTCGAATTTGTCCAATCGAAACACCTGAAGGTCCTAATGCAGGCTTAATCGGTTCTCTAGCAACTCACGCCAGAGTTAACGAATATGGTTTTATTGAAACTCCTTTTTGGCGCGTCGAAAACGGTCATGTAATTAAGTCGGGCGATCCTATTTATATCGCAGCTGATTTAGAAGATGAATGCCGAGTTGCCCCAGGTGATGTGGCAACAAATTCAGACGGTCTTATTACAGCCGAATTAGTACCTGTTCGTTATCGCCAAGATTTCGAAACAGTACCACCAAATCAAGTTGACTACGTGCAATTGTCGCCAGTTCAGGTGATTTCAGTTGCAACATCGTTGATCCCATTTCTTGAACATGATGATGCAAACCGAGCGCTTATGGGCTCAAACATGCAACGCCAAGCTGTACCACTACTGAGGCCAGAAAGACCGCTTGTGGGCACCGGCCTCGAAACTCAAGTGGCTAGAGATTCAGGTATGGTTCCTATTACTAACG
>VFLB01000242.1 GCA_009914645.1 Synechococcaceae bacterium Bin_79_3 | reverse complement strand
GCTATCCCATGCCATTGCAAGCCGCTGCTTGGTGGGCCTGTTGCGGCCATTGCGGTAAAAAAATTGCCTATCGCCGCCGCCGTAAAGGTTTGGCCTGTCGCAATTGTTGCGAGCTTCATAACGCTGGCGTTTGGGATGTGCGTTTTGCCCTTAACTTCAGTCCTAATCACGAAGCTTCTGGCGGGTGAACAAGGTGGCTGAATTTTTAGGTGGGATATTGATCAGCGGTTGGGTAATCAGCGCTGTGGGCTTATGGCGGGAAAGCCAGCTGCGCAGCAGCAGCCTTAAGCTGCAGATACGGCCTTGATGCTTGATGGCAGATCGTTTTTTTGATGCAGGTTTAGAGGAACGCCTTGAGGGCTGGCTTGATCGCGGCCGTGAATTTGTTGATGGTGTTGCTGCTGCTCGGCCCAGCTCCCGCCGCCAAATTAAGAGGCCTTTAGAGGCAATTTCGCGCCGCACCCCAGCTCAAGAAAGTTGGTTAGAGGAAAGCTGGCCCGCAGACGAAAGCTTCACCACCCCCCATTGGCAGCGCACTGAAGTAAAGCCAGTTCGTCCGATGCCGCGCTCCTACAGACGCCGTAACAATTAGTTGGCTTTTTACCTCATGCTGCTAGTAACTAGGTAGCTCTAATCACTTCCATGAGTCAGTTAATTGTTCTTGGTTTCGATAGCGTTACAGAAGCTCAAGATGTGCGTAAAGAGCTGGTGGCATTGCAGCAAGACCACCTGATCTCACTAGAAGATGCGGTAGTGGTGGAATGCAACAGCGAAGGCAAGGTGGAATTACATCAAGCCCTTAATCTCACCACCGCCGGTGCTGTGAGCGGTGGTTTTTGGGGCAGCTTGGTGGGTTTAATTTTCCTTAATCCCCTCCTTGGAGCTGCCGTTGGTGCGGGGGTAGGTGCTGCTTCTGGTGCCCTTACAGATCTAGGCATTAATGATGGTTTCTTGCGTGAGGTGGGGGATACCTTGCGCCCCAACAGTGCAGCACTTTGTTTGATGGTGAAAGAAGCCACAGCGGATCGCGTGATTGAAAAGTTGCGCAGCCATGCCCCTCATGCTCATCTGCTGCAAACCAATCTCAGCCATACAGATGAAGCCCACCTGCAGGAGATGCTCAATCAAGCCACCAAAAGCCTTAATTAGGGCTAAGTAAAGCCCTGCCATCGCTGCGGCGTATTACCACTACCCCAGGCCGGGGCCATGAAGCACTGCTGCCATCAGGCCAATTTGAACCGAGGGGTACCCAACGCAGCTGTTTAAATGATTTTCCTGCGTTGTTTTGCAACTCAAAGCCGCGGGCTTCTTTTGCCCCCTGCTCCCGGCGGCCGTGCAGTTCGCCGGGATGTTGCACCGCAAGTAAAAGGCTGCGTCCATCAGCGCTAGGGGTGGGGCCGGTGAGTTCGCATTCCATCGGCCCAATTGCAAAGCAAAAAGCTTGGCCGATTTGAGGCCCGCTGGTGGGCAACACCCAGCAAGCGTTATTACCGAATTCACCACCATTGCGGTAGTCGTTTTGCTCTTTGGTGCCGATATCGGTAACCATCCAAAGGGCACCGCTGGGATCAAAGGCGAGATTATCCGGGTTGGCAAACCCCAAACCGCCCTCTTGTGGTTTGCCGCCACTTGCCACCATGCTCCAATTGAATTTGCCGTTACCGCTTTCCCGTAGCCGCATTATCCAGCCTTCATTCCAGGGGGTTTGCCCCTTAGGCCCTTTGAAAATCGTTTGATCTGGCACCCCTTCCTCGCCGGGTAAGCCAGAGGTAAATGCAATTAATAAATCGCCATTGCGAGGATCGATCTCGGTGTCTTCTGGGCGGGCGGTGCCGGTGATACCAGCAGCATTAGCAGCAAAGTGAGCATCGATCAAAATCGCGCCCTGTTCGCTATATAAATCAGCAAGGTTGCGAAACTGCTTGCGATAAGCATTGATATCTGCTGCAGTTTTAAATAGTTCTGCTCCCCCTTTACTGCGATCGGAGCTGGGTAATAACACCGGTGCTGCGATTGGTGCTACAGGGGTAGTTGGTAAAAGCGCACGCCATTCACCACTGCCATCGCTATTAAAAACGGCGCCATGGAGCACTCCTGCACTAAATAACTCGCTGTTAGCTGGATCTTTGCGGTTTTGAACCACTCCTTGGCTTACAAATTTATAAAGGTGGCCGCCGCGGCGATCACAACCTGAATACACCTCTAGAGGTTTACCTGCATCTGCCCTAATTGCTACCGCTTCATGGCGAAAGCGACCAAGGGCTGTGTGTTTCGTGCCCGGATCTTGGGGGTTGGCTGGATCCAGCTCCACCATCCAGCCGTATTTGTTGCCCGCTAATCCAAAGGGATTGCCAAGCCCATTCAAGGCCTGTTCTGTGCATTGAAATGGTTTAGCAACAGGGGGGAAGGAGCTGCCATCTGCATAAACGGCTTCTGGCACCTGGGATTGGAAATTTTCCTCAGCGCTTAATACCGTGCCCCAAGGGGTGGTGCCCCCAGCGCAGTTGCCAAAGCTGCCAATGATTGCTGCTCCGAGGCCATCGTTGTAACCCTGTCGATTAGCACTATTAAAAACGGCAACTGCAGGGCCGGTGCTACGTAAAAGTTGGCTTGGATCTTTCAAGCCCGAAAGACCTGTAATGCGGCGATCTTGGGGGCCAGGGTTGCGGCGCCAACCGCCATTAGCTAACCGTTGCAGCCGAATTACGCCAAGCCCTTGATCGCTTAATGCTTCTGCTGCTAGTTGTTCGATTTCAAGCCGTAAAGGCGCTTCTTTTGGCAGTGAAAAAGCATCAATCTTGCCGCCATAGGGCAGAAGGCCAGCTTGCACGCTGCTGTAAGGCAGATTTTTACCAACCACCTCCTTAAAGGCTTGGCGCCACGGCAGTGGGCTTACATATTCAAAATTCACCGTGAGCAGGGCTTGCTCAGGCGTTAGCGCAATAAGGGCTAGGTAGTCGTTGTTGTAGCCAAAGCGTGCTTCGCCAACGGGATCGCCCCAGTTAACGAGTAGCTCCTGGTTGTAGCCCTTAGGGATTTCAAGGCGATCTTTAACCTCAAAAAGTTGATATTGCTGCGTTTGAGCAGTGGCATCAAGGCCATCAACAGGTAGAGGTAAGGGGATACGCAGGGATTTAAACGGTAAAAGTTGCTGCTGCAAGTCAACAACTGCTTTGGCAAGCGATGGTTGAACTACAGCAAGGCCTGCAATACTGCCGCTAAGTAAAAGTAAAAATCGGCGCCGATCTAAATCCACAAATAGTTCATTTGTAACTACATAAAGCTATCTTGAATTTGCTGCCGCCACCGCTTCACGACCTGGCAATTGGAAGGAGCTACCAATAACTTGTAAGCGCTGATTTACTGCTGGAACTAAATGCACAGGTAAATCCTCAGCCATTTGAGCAGGGGATGTATCTATAGAAGGGGAGCCTTCATCGAGGGCAGAAAGCAGATCAGCCCACTGCAAGATGAGTTGTTGTTCATCCATTAGTTGTAAACCTCTTTCTAAAAGCAATTCAGAGCAGCGTTGCTGATTCCAGAGGATTGAGCGATTGG
>VFLB01000312.1 GCA_009914645.1 Synechococcaceae bacterium Bin_79_3 | reverse complement strand
GATAATCGCCGCCGCTTGATGCGGGCTTTAGAGCGAGCTTGCACAAACCTTGGCGTGCAGTTTCAAGAGGGGGCAGAGGTGCAAACCCTTTGCTGCGCTGCTTCCGGGAAGCTGGAGGAGGTGCGTTGCAGCACCGCAGAAGGGGAGCAGCTGCGCTTGCCCTGTGCTGCGGCAGTGCTTGCCTGTGGCGCCTGGAGCGCGGAATTATTGCCTGGCCTACCCGTTTTTCCAGTAAAAGGTCAAATGCTTTCCTTGCAAGCACCTCGCCAAGCTTTAAGGCGAGTGCTGTTTGGCCCTGGCACTTACCTAGTGCAACGCAACGATGGTTTGCTCGTGGTGGGTGCCACCAGCGAAGCAAACGCTGGCTTTAGCGGTGGCCTCACCCCAGATGGTCAAAAGCAATTGCAGCAGGGTATTTCCGCCTTGTTGCCCCAGGCCAGTGGCTGGCCCACAATGGAGCGCTGGTGGGGTTTTCGCCCCTGCACCCCCGATGAAGGACCGTTACTCGGGGCCAGTGGAATACCAGGGCTCTGGCTAGCTACTGGCCACCACCGCAATGGGGTATTGCTAGCGCCAATAACAGCTCAGCTATTGGCGGCAGCCCTACTGGATGGTTACAACGATCCGCTACTGAAATTATTTAGCCTGCAGCGTTTTAATTAGCCCTCTGTGCGCCACTCCTGATCGGCTGGGCTCCAAGTGCTTAGTTCACTTGCCTCAAACCACAAACCAATTTCAAATTCAGCAGTTTCAGCAGCATCGGAGCCATGGATCACATTGCGGCCAATATTGATTGCCAAATCACCACGGATGGTGCCGGGATCTGCCTCCAAGGGTTTGGTGGCACCGATCAACTTACGCGCGCTAGCGATTACCCCATCACCTTCCCAAACCATGGCCACCACAGGGCCACTGCTAAGAAAATCAACCAAACCAGCAAAAAAGGGCCTTTCGCTATGCACGCCGTAGTGCTTTTCCACCAGGCTGCGGCTAGGGGTTAACTGTTTAAGACCCACCAACTTGAAACCCTTGCGCTCAAACCTGCCAAGGATTTCTCCCACCAGGCCCCTTTGAACACCGTCGGGCTTAATGGCGATAAAAGTGCGTTCGATGCTCATTGGGGCAGCAGGTCAGGGCTCTGAGCCCATGGTGGGTGCTCGGTGGGCTGCTTGGCAAGAACACAGTTTTTAACCAGAGGTATATAACAAGAGGATCTTGGTTAGCGATCACGGCAAGCCCTGCAT
>VFLB01000340.1 GCA_009914645.1 Synechococcaceae bacterium Bin_79_3 | reverse complement strand
TCGATAAGTTCTGCGGCGAAGGCAGCGCGGGTGGCGTCCTTTGATCCATACAGTTTCTGGGATGAACCGCGGGCGGTGAGAAAATCCTTGAGGGTGTTCCAAGCCAGTTCATGAGTAAATTCGAAGGCTTGAATGAGCCCCTGCCGCTCCAGATCCGATAAATCCCGCTGCTTCGCCAGCTCAGATGCTTCGCTCAACAGCGCAAACGCTCGCTTGAAGTTGTCGAAACGCTGAAGCCAGCGCATGTGAGGGCTGCTCATCAGTGGAAGAGGTCAACGGATATACAAGATCTGCAGGCCAATGCTGCCAGCAGGCCTGCCGCGATGCCAGCCAAACCCCGAAATAATTAACTCCTAAATAACTTTGAATACAAGCCGCCATGCTGCAGTTGAGCGATGCCAGCCCCCACCCCTGAGCTGAATATTGAGCGTGGATCTTTACAGCATAAATATATAGATTGAGCGCTTATTAATGGTGCTAATTGCAGCTGCAGGCATTGGCCTGAGGTGGCACCTAAAGGCACTAAGCGCACTGCTGCACTGATTTGATTTGCAACCCAATTATACAAATAAGCCTCTAATAAATCATCGCCTGGCACATCAAAACAAGAACCCGCCCAAGCCCATGCAGCAGTCCAAGCCAATTCAGGTTTTTGCATTGATAATGGCCAACCCATCGCCGCTAATAATTGCAAAAGCGATTGCCCCATCTGCAACTGCTGGGCCCGCATTTCAACTGCATCACGTTGGGCTAACAACCAGCCATTTAGCTCAAACAAAGCTGGTGCATCGTTGCAAATCATGGCCTGCTGCAAGGGCGCAAGCGCTGCTGCTTCCACTCTTAATAGCCCTGTTTGCAATTCAGCTTCCAGCCAACTTTTAAGGCTAGCAATCTCATTTAATTCTCCTTTCTGCAACAACACCTCTAAACCTTCCGAATAACCAAAGCCCCCCACAGGTAATGCGGGGCTCACCAATTGCAGCAATGCCAAAGGCAATGTCATCGCTGCTGGTGTTGATGTTGATGATTATGTTGGCCAGTGTTGTGATATGCCCCTACTTCCGGCAAGAAAGCAGCCTGCAGGGCTGAAATTTTCAGGCCCCGTTGTTGCAACATTTGCGCCAAAACAGGATCAGCCAATAGGCGTAATTCATCAACTTTCAGCTCTAATGCCACATGGCGATTGCCAAGGTGATAAGCCGCCTGCAGCAAGCCGAGCGGATCATCACTGCACACCACCAGTAGCGGCTCTTCTGCCGCAACCACTACTGCTAGTGGTATGCCCGCTTCTGCAGCCAATCCTTCACCAGGCTGAAGATATCTCCCCCGCGGTAATTGCAACAGCACCTCCCTGCCGCAGCTGCAGCGGCGCAAACCACGGCTCACCTGCCGTTCAGCAGCGGTTAGTGGTAACTGCAGTAACGCCCCAATAGATTCAATATTTAAGCCGGCATCGCAACGTTGCTGCAACAACAGTGGCTTTTGTTCCTCTTGCATCAAGCCAAACTGGCATAAATCCATGCGGTTGGCGGGGAACTGCTGATTTGCAATTTCAGCTCAATGGCCTTGGTTGCACCAGCTTTCAAGGCGGCACCACAGCTCCACTAAAGCTTTTACGCCCTTTCAACGGCGCCGCTGGCCGTTGCGAACTACCGCTACTGCACACCGCCGGCGGCCTTGTGGGGGGAGATCAGCTAGCGATCAACCTTGAACTCGCCGCCAATAGTTGCGCCCTAATTACAAGCGTGGCAGCTCAAAAGATCTACGGCACTAGGGGGCGCTCCCGCCTCGAGCCAAACGGCCGTTGGGCTGAAATTAAGTTGCAAAGCAAGCTTGCCGCCGGCGCTGATCTCGAATGGCTACCTCAAGAAACCGTTGTATTTGAAGGCGGCTTATTACAGCAGCAGCACCGAGTAGAGCTGGCCGAAAATGCCAGCTGGCTCGGCATTGATGTGGTGCGGTTGGGGCGCACCGCAAGGGGTGAAACACTGGGTAGCGGTTGCTGGCGCAGCAGCCTTGAAATACGGCGTCATTTAATCAGCGGTGCCCGCTGGGAACTGGTAGATCGGCTGCAAATTGAGGGCAATTCCTTAAACACAGCCCATGGCCTTCAGGGGCAACCAGTGCTGGGCAGCCTCGTGTGGGCAGCGCCCAATCCGCTTGATCAGGAGGCAATCAAACAACTACTACTGCAGGCCCGCCAAGACAGCCTTGAGCTGGAGGGAGAAATGGCAATCAGCCAGCTACCGCAGGGGGTTATCGCCCGTTACCTGGGCCCTTCCAGCCAAGCTGCCCGCTTTTGGTTTTGCCGCCTTTGGACGCGGATTCGTGAATTGCGCTGCCTTGATGCACCCACACCACCGAGGGTATGGCCGATTCAAGAAAATCCATACGGCACAAATCTCAATTGATTAGCCACCACCACAGCGGCACTGTTACGAGCGCCATAGCTGTGCTGATTAATACCAAACCCGCCGCATCGTTCACCCCTTCCCCCGCCGCTTCCGCCATCAACAACACTGAAATCGCCGTGGGGGCTGCCGCCTGCAACACCAAAGCATCCGCAACTAAACCGGGTAAGCCAAGCCAGCTTGTTACCAGCGCAAATAGCAACGGCAACAGCAGCAATTTGATCGATAACGCCGGCGCTAATTTCCTCCAGCTCTGCCAGCTAAAACCCTCTGCAAGTTCACCCTGCTGCTGCATTACCCCTATTCGCATCCCCACCAAAAGCAAAGCCAACAACAACACCAAACGGGCGGGCCACCAGAGCAGGCTTGCTAGGGGCTCTTGCCAAGGGGTGAGTTGCAGCACAAAAGCAAGCAAAAATCCATGGGTGGCAGGGCTTTGGCTAAGGTCGCGGCGAAAGGAACGGCGCCTCTCGCTGCTGGATTTCAGCAGCCGTGGCCCCAGCGTCCAGCTCAAAAATGTGGCAGCGAGGTCGTAAGCGATCGCAGCACCAAGCGCTGGAGGTGGCAGCAGGGCCAAGGCCACTGGAATGCCGAAATAGGTGGTGTTGCCGGTGGCTGCCCCAAGCTGCAAAGCGCCATTAGGCAGCAAACGCTTCAGCGGCGGAAACAAATTCAGCAGCAGCATCATGCTTGCAATTAAAAAAAGCGCTAAGGCGGCAGCAAGTAAAAAGTCGTTATTTAAACCCGAGCGCAGCAGCAAGGCCGCCACACCTAATGGAATGCCGTAGCGCACTAAAAGTGGTGCTATTCGCCCAGGCAGTAGCGGATAACGCAAACCCAGAGCAAGCCCTAGGGCCAGAGTGGGTATTAGTTCCAGTAAAAGTTTCAGCACAGCTCAATCTTTCAACAGTGTTTGCAAACCATGCACCTATCTCCACAAGAAAAAGACAAGCTTTTGATCGTTACCGCCGCATTATTGGTGGAACGGCGCCTAGCGAGGGGTTTAAAACTCAACCACCCAGAAGCTGTGGCCTGGCTCAGCTTTCAAATCTTGGAAGGGGCGCGGGATGGCAAAACCGTAGCGGCACTAATGCAAGAAGGCAGCACCTGGCTAAAACGCGAACAGGTAATGGATGGAGTAGCTGAATTAATTAACGAGGTACAAATGGAAGCCACCTTCCCCGATGGCACCAAGCTCGTAACCGTGCATCAACCAATTCGATGATTATTCCCGGCGAATTACTTCCAGAACCAGGCTTTATTGAGCTAAATGCCGGCCGGCCTGTTACTAAATTAATGGTGGCAAATAGCGGTGATAGGCCAATCCAAGTGGGATCTCATTTTCACTTTGCCGAAGCCAATGCAGCCTTGTTATTTGAACGGGATGCCGCCCGGGGAAAAAGACTCAACATCCCTGCCGGTACGGCGATTCGTTTTGAACCAGGCGATAGAAGGGAAGTGGAATTAGTGCCTTTTGTTGGTGCTCGCCGAGTTGTGGGCTTCAACGCACAAGTTAACGGCCATCTCGATGGAGATAACTAATGGCATATCAAATGGATCGCCGCAGCTACGCCGAAACCTATGGCCCCACCACTGGAGATCGGTTGCGGCTGGCAGACACCAATTTAATCCTGGAGGTGGAGAAAGATTTCACCTCTTACGGCGATGAGGTGAAATTTGGCGGCGGCAAAGTTATTCGTGATGGCATGGGTCAAGGCCAGAGCAGTCGCGCTGCTGGCGCTGTAGATACGGTAATAACAAATGCCCTAATCCTTGATTGGTGGGGCATTGTGAAAGCAGATATTGGCATCAGGGATGGACGCATCTGCGCCATCGGTAAAGCCGGCAATCCAGATATCAGTAACAACATCGATATCGTGATCGGCCCTGGCACCGAAGCAATCGCCGGCGAGGGCCATATCCTCACCGCTGGTGCCATAGATACCCATATTCATTTCATCTGCCCCCAGCAGATTGAAACAGCATTAGC
>VFLB01000041.1 GCA_009914645.1 Synechococcaceae bacterium Bin_79_3 | reverse complement strand
GTTATTCTGCTACTTCTTACAGCTGCTCCACTAGCGGTGGTAGTTGCTACTGCTGCTTTTTTCATTTGGCGCCAAAAGCGAGCGAAGCTTTAATTTAAAACAACCCCTCAACTTTGAATTGTGTATTCCATTTTTTGGGGTTATTTTTCAGTTCTTCTAGTAAATCTGAGGTGCTAAGTGTGCTGCCAGGTGGCACCCAGCCGTTGCTAGCTGCCCAGCTACCAATAAGTTGATCTGGTGTGCCCCCCTCACTTTTCCAGGTAGCTAACCCCGGCGATTGTTGTCCTTTGGATAATTTTTGGCCCTGTTCATCTTGAAGCAACGGCACATGCCAATACTGCGGTGGATCCTGTTGCAGCAGTTGCATCAGTGCCACTTGCGGACCCGTTGAAACCCAAAGGTCTGTTCCCCGAACAACGCTATCTATACCCATCCATAATTCATCAACGGCGGTGGCTAAGTGATAAGCCAAATAGCCATCGGCGCGCCTTAGCACCACATCTCCCACTTCAGTTGCACCATTTAGCTGGCAGGTTTCAGCACCTAATTCTTGCCAATTCAAAACTTTTGCCTCTAAACGAAACCTCCAGCTAGGCAGCTTGCCGTGCACTTCACCCCAGCTGTGGCGTTTATTAAGGCAGGTACCTGGATAAATAGGCCAAGCCCCGTGGGGAGCGGAAAGGTGGGCAAGCATGCGCCTGCTGCACCTACATGGGTAAACCAAATCGCTGCGCCTCAGGGCCGAAAGCACACTGGAATAAAGACCTCTTCTCTCACTTTGGCGCCAAGCGGGGGGATCCCAATCAAGGCCAAGCCAGGCTAGATCTTCAAAAATCTGAGTTTCTGCGCCGGATTGAATGCGCGGTGTATCTAGATCGTCTATGCGAATGAACCATTCCCCCCCTTGCAAGCGGCTAAACAACCAAGAAAGCAATGCTGTGTGCAAATTGCCCAGATGGAGTGGGCCGCTTGGAGTGGGGGCAAATCTGCCCCGCTGATGCTTTTGCCTAGATGCCTGGGCAGATTCCTTAACGCTTAAAAGCTCCCCCCTCAAATGAGCGGGGAGCGCTTCTAGCAAGTTGATCAGCCTTGAACCCGTTCTTTAAATAATTTGCCAGCAGTGAACGCAGGCACTTTTTTGGCAGGGATAGCGATTTTTTCACCGGTTTTTGGGTTCAACCCCTGGCGAGCAGAGCGCTCCCTTGATTCAAAGGAACCAAAACCAAGGATGGAAACTTTTTTGCCTTCAACTACGGAATCAACAATGGTTTCGATTGCCGCATCAATTACCTGAGAAACATCAGTTTTGGTGAGCTCAGTGCGGGCAGCAACCAAATTAACAAGATCAGCTTTGTTCATAACGATGTAGTTGAAAGGCTCTTGTTGAGAGTGGAACTCCGCAATCGTATTGAGCTTGCAACCAGTGCGCAACCTTAATTTCCAGCATTCGCAGTGGTTCTCAGCTGCAATGCCTCGGCTCCTTGCTCAATAAGCTTGCTGCCGCGAAGGGGCCCAAGCCCTGCGGCGCAAGCGATTTGAGCAGGTGAGCCCTGTGGCAACCAGGCTTCTAATTGTTGAACACTGCGTTGCAATCGGGGCCAGTGGAAATTGTTATTACTGCGGCGAAGCACTACCCCGCCACCCACAGCAGGCCAAAGCAAGCGCCCGCAGAACAACACATCGTTAGTGCCTTGGCTCCAGTGCAGCGAGCAGGAACCAGGGCTTGGGCCAGGTGTCCAGAGCAGATTTAAGCCAGGCTCGATGCTGTGATTGCGGCTGAAGCACAAGCGCTGTTGCAATGTTGGCAATAAGTAAGCCTCCTGTTCCTGCAGCAGCACCGGCCAGCCCAAAAACTCTTGCCAGCGTTGGCACTGGCCATGACCTCCACGGTGGGTAAGCAGGATCAAACCTGGGGGTTGGGCTTGCAAAAAAGCTTTATTGGCATCATTCAGCAACGGAACATCCACAAGCACCGAACATCCCAAGGCGCTTTGTAGTAGCCAGGCGCTACCTCCTGCGCTATCTCGGCTTGGGGGAAACACCCACAAGTTGTTTTTGAGTTGGCAAATCCCCATAAAAAGAAACTAAATCCTGATGCAGCTAAAGTGAATTTGAGATAGAGGTTCGATGGCTTTCGGAATCGGGAGGCCTTGGCCCCTTGGCAGTAGTAAAACTGAAGCAGGTGTCAATTTTGTGGTGGCTGCGCCCCAGGCCACCAAGGTGGAATTATTGTTATTTGAAAATGGCAATTCTCCGGAACCTTTTAATGTGCTAACGCTTGATGTCAATCATCGCAGCGGCGATTATTGGCACGTGGAAGTTGAGGGATTGGGATTGGGTTGTTGTTACGGTTATCGAGTATTTGGCCCTAAGTTATCCTCTGGCCATGGATTTAATCCGGCCAAAGTGCTTTTAGATCCCTGCGCTAGGGCGATTACCGGTTGGGATGTTTACAAGAGAGAATTTGCAACTGGCGATCAACTAAATACAGCTAATTGTTTGAAAGCGGTGGTAACTGAACGGGAGCGGTTTGATTTTCAGCGCTTTCCAAGACCCCGTCGCCCTTGGCGCCAATCGGTTATTTATGAACTGCACCCCGGCGGTTTTACGAAAGCCGAAAATAGCCCTGCAGCCACTAATCATCGCGGTAGTTTTCTTGGTTTAATCGATAGCATTCCTTACCTATTAAGCCTTGGCATCACAACAGTGGAATTGTTGCCACCGATGGCCTTTGATCCCCATGATGCCCCTTCCGGCCGTTTGAACTATTGGGGCTACAGCCCATTGAGTTGGTTTGCGCCGCATCATTCCTACATATCAGGCGATGATCCGCAAGAAGGTCGCCATCAGGTGAGGGCGCTTGTGGAGGCTTGCCATACCGCCGGCCTTGAAGTGATTGTGGATGTTGTTTATAACCACACCACTGAGGGAAGTGATAAGGGCCCCACTTTGAGTTGGCGTGGTTTTGCCGATCAAACTTATTACCTTCAATCGGAAACTGGTAGTTATCAAGATGTTTCTGGTTGTGGTAACAGTATTGGTGCCAATCGCCCCATAGTGCGCCAGTTGATTCTGGAATCAATGCGCTGCTGGGCATTGGAATTAGGGGTAGATGGTTTCCGATTTGATCTTGGTGCGGCATTAACCCGTGGTGAAAATCTCACCCCCCTTGCTCATCCCCCTTTGTTTGAAGAAATGGAGGCGGATCCTGAACTCGCTGATTTAAAACTAGTGGGTGAGCCTTGGGATTGCGGCGGTTTATATCTCCTTGGTGATTTTCCTGCCAAACGGGTTGGCACTTGGAATGGTAAGTATCGGGATGATCTAAGAAGATTTTGGAAAGGGGATGAAAATACCGCTTGGAATATGGCTGAGCGCTTAAGTGGAAGCCCTGATTTATTCAATGGTAAGGCCGCTCCAGCCGGCAGAAGTATTAATTTAATTACCGCCCATGATGGCTTTACATTACATGATTTAGTTAGCTACAATGATAAACATAATTTAGCTAATGGAGAAGATAATCGCGATGGTGATTCCCATAACAACAGCTGGAATCATGGGGTAGAAGGCCCGAGTACAGATCGAGGAATAATCAATTTGCGTAATCGCCAAGCACGAAATATGCTTTCAACTTTGCTACTTTCCCCCGGCGTGCCAATGCTGCTTATGGGTGATGAGCAGCACCGCAGCCAAGGGGGAAATAACAATTGTTGGTGTCAAGATAATCCCTTGGGTTGGATGAATTGGGGGGTTGATACCGAGGCTGAGAATCTACGCACTTTTGTTAAAAGATTGCTGCGTGTGCGGAAACTATTGCGTGCATTTATTAACCCTGATGTGCCCCTTGAAGAAATCGAAAATACGCAATTTCCCTGGCGGCAATGGCATGGGGTGGAATTAGGAAAACCCGATTGGGCTAGCTGGTCGCATGGGTTTGCTTGGAGTGTGCAAACAGCAGCAGAAGGGCCTCGTTTTTGGTGTGGGATTAATGCTTACTTCAAAGCATTGCATTTCGATATTCCCAATTCCTCCAGCGGCTGGAAAAGAGTTATCGATACAGGGCTACCCGCCGATGAAGATTTACCAGCCGTGCCACAAATTTGGCGACCGCCATCTGCTCCTATGGAAAGCCGCAGCTTGATGTTATTGGTGGCTGGTGATATTGAGCTAAATCTATAAATTCAAAAAACGCTTAGCTAATTTGAACGCCAACACAACTGAAGCAGCTCCGTAGGAGCTGAATGTGATTACTTGGCCGAGGCTACCGCTGCTGTAAATATCGCGATTCAGCAAAACAAGATCCGCAAGGGAAGCGGCGATGCCCCAAATCAACACCCAAACGCTCACATAAGCCGCTAATTTTATTTTGGGATTCATAGTTGCAAGTACCAATGAACAATTGATAACACCTGGCCAGCCGCACCGTGGCCGCTGAGCAATTCACCAATTAGCGCTGCGGCAAAACCCACCATGGCAGCCCGGCCGTTGAGGAGTTCAACTGCGGCAAGGGCTTTGTTATTCCAGGGGCGCCGGGTGGTGAGCCCCTCCCCAAATTTTTCAATCGGTTCGTATTGAAATTGATTTGGCATCACTTCAAACCTTTTTAACGACAACGCCTCAAAATAGTTGTGTTGCAGCTCTGGTGTGCTTTATGGCGGCATGGCGTTGGCGTGGATCACTGTTAATTCTGGGTTTTTTGCTGGTGGCCCCTCCATCTCTGGCAAACCTGCCTGGTGATCGGGGCCCAACACCTGCTCTGCTCAAGCCAGGGGCAACGGAATTGGTGTTCAGAAGAGTTCCTGGCCGCCACGCCAGAGGAGACCAACTCTGGTATCTAGAGCTCAAACGTAATGGCGGAGTGGTGGCCCGTTGGCGTGCAGCTAGCGGTGCTCCTGAAAAACAGAAAGCAGACCGCTTTTGGAGCCCTGGCAACGCAGCACCACTGCCACCAGGCAGCTATCGCTTAGGGGAGCCGGAACCATGGGATAACAGTTATTGGTTGGATTTGCTGCCAAATTTCCCCACCACCCGCAGCGCCCTGGGCATCCACACCTGTTTGCCGGGGGTGGGTTGTATTTGCTTGCCAGATAAAGCAGATACAGAGGCCCTGGCTCGCTGGGTGAAGGCCTTAAACCTGAAGCAACTTACGGTTTTAAATTAAGCAGGGATCCTTGTTAGAATAAGAATCATTCTCAGCTTTCCATGGGCTTGTTTGCTTTTTTGCGTTCTGCTGCAGGGTTGGCAATTGTTTTAAGCCTCGGGGCCTGCAACGATTCAAATAAAAGTGCAAAACCATTCAAGGTTCTTACAACCTTTATGCCGATTACCTTGTTTACCAAGGCGGTTGCAGGTAATTGCGCTGAGGTGCAAGCTCTTATCCCAGCAAATAGTGGGCCCCACGATTTTCAAGCAAAACCAGCAGATTTGATTGCCCTGCGCCAAGCGAAATTATTAGTGAAAAATGGTTTGGGAATGGAAAATTTCCTCAGCAAGTTGATTAACTCTGCTGATAACAAAGATTTGCTAATTATCGATACGAGCCGTGGCATAACCACCCTTGATTCACCAGAAGAGGAGGGCCATTTAGAGGAGGCTCACGCCAACCACGGTGAAGTAAATCCCCATATTTGGCTTGATCCCCTACGGGCAATTAATCAAGTGGAAAATATTCGCGATGGTTTAGTTAAAGCCGATCCCAGTTGCGCTGCTG
>VFLB01000199.1 GCA_009914645.1 Synechococcaceae bacterium Bin_79_3 | reverse complement strand
CTGCAGATCGAGCTAGAGGCCTTAAAGCAGCCGGATTAGATCGAATCAGCATCAGCCTTGATGGCACCACGGGCGCTGCGGTGGCCAAGATGGCTGGGCTAAAAGACGAGAACGCGGGTAAACAAACTCTGGAAAAGGTTTTTGCCGCAATCGATAACGCCCAAGCTTCTGGTTTCGATTCCAGCAATGGTGCTTTGAAACTAAATGCTGTGATTAAGCGCAATGCCAATAACGATCAACTGCTTCCTTTAGCTAAACTCGCCCGCACCCTGGGTGTAGAGCTTCGCTTAATTGAATTTATGGATGTAGGTAACCGAAATCAATGGAGTTCTGCGGTGGTGGTACCCGCAGCGGAAATGCTTGCTGAAATCAAACGCGAATGGCCCCTTGAAACCCTTGGCCGCAATCGCCACAACACAGCTAGCCGGTGGCGCTATCTCGATGGCGGGGGATCTTTAGCAATTGTGGCCTCAATTAGTAGCCCTTTTTGCGGCGATTGCAATCGATTACGCATTACGGCTGATGGCATCGCTTACAAATGTTTATTTGCAACCCAACAGGATGGGCTTGATCTAAAGCTATTGCTACAGAGTAGTTGCGATGCTGCAGCAATAGAAAATGCTATTAAAATATTTTGGCTAAATAGAAAAGATCGATACAGTGAGGAGCGCCATCTCAATACAGCTACAAATACTGAACGCGCTGAAATGGCATACCTCGGGGGTTAAGCAAAACAAAAAACAAGGTTATCGATCCCTGTTCGCAGATGGTTACCAAAGCTCTTGCCAAAACTAGAAGATATCCCAGTAACTAAAAGCGGCAGCTGAATATTGATGTTCAAAATTTATACCTCTCGCAAACGTGGCAACAACTGAACCAAATTGCAGGGGTAGGTGTTGACGTTTAACTGGGCAGAAATTAATCGATCCCAGGCTGTTTGCACCGCATCGAGTGAACCAGGTAATACAAAAATCAGCGTGCCATTAGCAACCCCGGCTAAGCAACGGCTTTGCAAACTGCTAGTGCCGATCGTTTCAAACGAAAGCACCCGAAATAATTCACCAAATCCTTCGATCGTTTTATCAAGCAAAGGCGAAATTGCCTCAGGAGTGCCATCACGGCCAGTGAGCCCCGTGCCGCCACTAGTGATAACCACTTGCACCGCCTCATCAGCAATCCAGCTACTCATCACAGCGCGAATGCGATAACGGTTATCTGGCACCAAGGAACGCTCTACAAGTTGGTGGCCATCCGTTTCCAAGCGCTGCTGCAGTGCATCTCCACTGCAATCTTCCGCCAAAGTGCGCGTATCTGAAATTGTGAGCAGGGCAATTCTGAGGCTCACAAGCAGTAAAAAAGCTAATCGCAACCTAATCTCATAAGCCATGGCCACCTCTAAAAACCTGGCACTTTGTTTACGGGTGCTCCTCTTTGCGAGCTTGCGTGAAACTATGGGCTGGGGTGAAAAGCTGATTGAATTGAAAGCACATTGCACTCCCTTATCACCACTACAGCTTTGGCAACAGCTAGGAATTCAACCCATTACTCCCCCATCAAATATCCGAGTGGCTATTAATCAAGAATTTGCAAGCTGGGACGCCGCACTACAAGCCGGTGATGAACTTGCCTTCCTACCTCCAATCAGTGGTGGTTAAAGCGCAACTATCTATCCAGCTGAAACAAAATTCGTTTCAGCCCCTGCAGGCTTTAGCTGAATGGCATCAAATGTTGTCAGCAAAACTAACCTCACTGCCTGCAGCTGAAAGTAATTTTATTGGCCGGGTACGCCCATACGGCCTTAACAATGCCCCCTTGGAGGCATTAGAGCTAGAGCACTATCCCGGCATGTGTGAAGCCCAGTTGCATCAATTAGCAGCAACTGCTGCTGCAGCTAACAACGCGTTAGCAGTATTGGTATGGCACCGGGTTGGCAAAGTGCTGGCCAGTGATGTGATCGTGTTAGTGGCAGTGTTAGCTAATCACCGCGGCCAAGCTCAACGCTGCAGCCAAGCGCTACTAGAAGCCCTTAAACACGAGGCTCCTTTTTGGAAAAAAGAATGGCTAGCGGATGGCAGCAACAGCTGGGTGCAAGGCAACACGCCGTTTTAATCAGCATCCGCAGCTCAAAAAATCGGTAGACGCAGCAGTTGGGCCCAAAGCTCGCTACCAGCTTGCAAATGACTGTGCTCAGCTGCAATCTCTAAAAGCAAATCAGCCGCTTCTAGAGAGCCGATGCGAGAGGAGGCCTGCGAGCCTGCCACCCGCGCTAAGAGTGCTCCATTTGCATCAACCACCAACATGGCACGCATTAATTCAGGCCTACCGGCAGTGCGCTGCAACTGATCTTCTAATTGCACCTTAAATCGGGGGAAATTCTGAATCTCACCCCCTTCCAAGCGTTGCAATGCCGGCCAGAGCAGCTGCAACGCGGTGATTACCGCCGCCACAGGGTTACCTGGTAAACCAAAAAAAGGGGTGCCTGCCACTTCACCCCAGGCAAATGGACGCCCTGGTTTAAGGAACAACTTCCAAAACCGCACCTCACCAAGTTCAGCAACTAAGGAGCGAATCCAATCGGTATCGCCACTTGATACCCCGCCGGTGCTCACAACTACATCGCAGTTATTTGCCAAATACAGCATTGCCTGCCGCAATAACACCGGCTCATCAGCAACAACTATTTGCTTTGTAACTTGATAACCAAGTTTTTTGAGGATTCCGGTTAACAAAACGGAATTTGATTCCCAAATCTGGCCAGCAGCACGGAAATTCCCTGGGCTAATTAATTCATCACCACTTATCAATAAACCCAAACGCACAGATTTAGCCACCTTCAAAGAACTCACCCCACAACTGGCAAAGCGCCCCAGTTCTGCCACCCCAATCCGCTTACCAGCACCAAGAAGCTCTTGCCCTTGATAAGCCTCCTCATCTGAATTGCGAATCCAAGGGTTTGTGCCGCATGGTTTTAGTAATTCAACGCATTCTTCCTGGGAAATCTGAGGCGAACCCACCAGCTCTTGAGGTAACACCCAAGCACTGCCTTCTGGCACCACAGCACCAGTGAGAATTCGCACCGCCTCCCCTTGGGCTAATGCTGCTGAATATGGAGTACCAGCTGCTGAATTACCAACCAGCCGCCAATAACTACCAACCTGCGGCGGATGACTAGCAGCAATGGCATATCCATCCATAATCGCAGCCCTAAAACCAGGAATCGCCTCCACTGCAAACACTGCTTCAGCGCAAACGCGCCCCAAACAAGCCGCCAATGGCAACTGCTCATAAGCTGCAAGGGGCTCAAGCTGCTCAAGAATCAACGTGCGGGCCTGCTCCAAAAGCAAACCTTCGGGTGGAAATGGTTCACCCATAATTTGAAGAAGAGCTCAAAGGATGTTGCCAATCACCGTGGCGACCCCCACTCTTAGCCAGCAGTCGCACAGGGCCGATCGTTATCGCTGGATCAACAGACTTAAGCATGTCGTACAGGGTAAGGAGCCCCACCTGAACAGCAGTAAGCGCCTCCATCTCCACACCAGTGCTCGCAGTAGTGCGGCTAGTAACCTCGATTCGGAGAGCGTTCCGTTTAGGTGTTGCCGTGATGGCTACTTCAATCCCACTTAAGGCAATTTGATGACACAAAGGAATCAATTCCCAGGTGCGTTTTGCAGCCTGAATTGCAGCCACTCGGGCAACGGCCAACACATCACCCTTTTTTGTATTGCCAGATAAAACTTGCTCTAATAGCTCTACACCTATTTCGATATACCCCTCTGCTGTGGCTTGACGGCGGCTGTTGGGTCTATCGCCAACTTCCACCATATGCACCTCTCCTGCAGTATTGAGATGAGTTAGCTCGTTCATTTTAGAGAAATCACTACCAACATTTTGGAGATTAAACTAAGAAATGGTTCTGCTGAAGCAATGGTTAATCCAGTTTCACTGCACCAACAACAAATTAATCAGATGGTTCGGGAGGTGCCAGGCTTGCTCGCTAAAGCCAGTAACGCGAATGGTGTCGCCATCACCCACTGAAAACACCTTGAATTCAGCTGCAGTAACAGTTATTGGGATGCTGCTAAGCGCAATAACTGCAGCATTGCCTAGCAATATCCAGATAAAAGGCTGCATCAGAACAGAACGTGGCGCCTTGGTGCCAAAGCGGAAAAGTAGCTGCTGGGCGGACTCATCCGTTGCACCCCCTGGTTTCTTTGATACGAGGGGCGTTATTAAAAGCACTGGAATACTTAACTCAAATCCTCACCTCCCATGGGCAGAATTGCCTCATTATT
>VFLB01000043.1 GCA_009914645.1 Synechococcaceae bacterium Bin_79_3 | reverse complement strand
TAACAACCAGCACTGCCATCCACCACCATCATCAAACGTTCTGGTGTGGCGGGAAACACTGTTACAGGTTCGCTATCGCTAAAAACCAAAGCCCTTGAGGCAAGCGAATGGGGTGCAATCGGTGTGAGTTGCAGCACCGGGCAATCGGGCGTAATTACAGGTCCGCCAGCACTTAAGGCGTAAGCGGTGGAGCCAGTTGGGGTAGATAAAATAATTCCATCCGCTGAAATATCCACTGGGGCATGGCGGCCGATGGCGATTTCGAAATGGCACATGCTTGTTAATGGCTCCCGATGTAAAGCCATCTCGTTTAAACACAGCACTTCCCAGCGCCTCTGATCGCCTCGTAATACGCTCACCACCACCATGCTGCGTTCTTCCACGCTCCAGCGGCCAGCAATTACCTGATCAAGGGCACTATCCAAATAATCGAGATGGGTTTCTGCTAAAAATCCCATGTGGCCAGTATTTACTGTGAGCATCGGCACAGCCACCGGTGCGGTTTGGCGAGCGGCAGATAACACCGTGCCGTCGCCGCCAAGCACAAATGCCAACGACATTTCCCTATTGAAATTCGCGGGCACGCAAGCTGCATAACCGAGCATGCGCAGATGTTGATCAGGGTTAGCAAAACCCACCATCCCCCCGGCACTGCTCACCCGCACCACTTCCCAGCCGGCATGCTTTAGGCGCGATTCAATTCGATCCGCCGTTTCAACAGCTAGATCCTTGCCGTCGTTGACGATTAGTCCAGCGCAGGACATTTCAGAACTGCTCTAAAAAGCGCAGATCACTAGTAAACAGCCTACGGATGTCGTCTATGCCGTGGCGCACCATACAAAAACGCTCCACCCCAAGCCCTGCAGCGAAGCCACTCCAGCGTTCTGGATCAAGCCCAAGCCCCTCCAGCACTGCTGGATCCACCATCCCGCAACCCATCACCTCTAACCACCTACCCCGCCATTGCACATCCACTTCGGCGCTTGGTTCTGTGAAGGGAAAATAACTGGCGCGAAATCGCACAGGTAAATCACCAAAAAAAGCTTTTAGGAAATGGGTAACGGTGCCCCGCAGATGGCTGAAATCCAAGCCTTCATCAATTGCTAGCACCTCTACTTGATGAAATACGGGTGAATGGGTGGCATCAACCGCATCACGGCGATAAACGCGCCCTGGGGCAATCACCCTCACTGGCGGGGGATTTGCTTCTAAATGACGAATCTGCACAGGTGAAGTGTGTGTGCGTAATAAACGATCACCTGGCAAATAAAATGTGTCTTGCATATCCCTTGCTGGATGGTCGGGCGGGATATTCAGGGCAGAAAAGTTGAAGTGATCTGTTTCAATTTCAGGCCCTGTTACGAGCCTGTAACCGAGGCCGCAAAAGATATCAACAATTGCATCTGTAGTGCTTATCAAGGGGTGCCGATGGCCTGGCGGCACATAACTGGGGGGAAGAGTTACATCGATGGTTTCGCTGGCAATCCGGCTGGCCATCACCTCGCGGCGCAGTTTTTGCAGTTTTTCCTGCAACAGGCTCTGCAATTGTTCCTTCAGCACATTTGCCCGTTGGCCCACCAGGGGGCGCTGCTCCCCAGGCAGTTTGCCCATGGCAGCTAGCACCGCTGAAAGCCTGCCTTTTTTGCCGAGTAGATCAATTCGTAATTGCTCCAACTCTGCGCTGCTAACTGCGGCGGTGATGGCGGCAGCAGCTTCTGCTTCTAGAGCACAAAGCTGAGCGGTGATGTCCTCTAAATTGAGGCCGGTTACCACGGTTTAAAAGCGGAGCTCATAACT
>VFLB01000124.1 GCA_009914645.1 Synechococcaceae bacterium Bin_79_3 | reverse complement strand
GGCTTAGCTGCAGCTGGCTTGGCAACCACTGGCTTGGCAACCACTGGTTTTACAACCACTGGCTTGGCAGCTGCTGGGCTTTGCGCAGGGGTCGGTCTGGCTGGGGGAGCAGGCGGTGCCAGAACTGCGGGCTTGTTAACTGCGGCTGGCACAACCGGGTTGGCAATTGCTGGGGGTGTGGGTGCAGCAACTGAAGCTTTTTTGAGAGTCAGAATTTTGCTGGCTGGTGCCTCTGCACTTTTGCTGGGTGATGGAGGTTGGTTCCTGTCCCCATTTCCAGCGCCACCTCCATTTACGCCACTGCCACCAAGAAGTGAGCGGATTTTGGCCGCTTCGCTGTCGCTGATGGAGCTGCTGTGGCTTTTCGCCGCAATCGACAGCTTCTCCGCAGCATCGAGCACATCTCGGTTTTCGAGACCTAGGTCTCGCGATAGCTCATAGATCCGGACTTTGCCGCCGCTCGTCATGCAGGTCTCCATTGGACGGGGCACTTTGTGCCTCCGTGCCCGTCACAGTGACGGGACGGTATTCATATTGCCTGAAGGGATGCCTTTGAGGCTGATTCCCTCCGGCCCAAGCCTGGAGGCGAGGGCGCTGTAGATGGCATCTTCAACGTTTACCCGTAGGGCCCGCTGTAGTTTGCGCCGCTTGCGAGCTTCTTCTAGGCATTGCTTCGTTGGGCAGAGATAGGCCGAACGGCCCATTCCCTGATCAAGCTGAATACCTTCGCCCCCTCCTAAGCGCACCACTCGCCAAAGTTTCTGACGATCTACGAAGTTACGGCAAGAAACGCATCGACGCATAGTGGTCATCGAGTTCACCGAGCCTCAAAAGTTGATTCACTTTCTGAAATAGTTTCTTCTTGGAAATCCTCCTCAATTGGATAAAGTTCGCGAAGACGTGCATCCTCTTCGGCCCGAGTTGCTTGCTCGGCTTCTAATCTGGCCTCTGCTTCCGCCTGTTGCCTTTCATCTTCTTGTCGCAACTCTATCAGTTCGGCAACTTTTTCATCTTCCGTACCTTGATCATATTCAGCGGAGTTTTTAATATCTATTTTCCAACCGGTTAAGCGAGCTGCAAGACGTACGTTTTGCCCCTCACGGCCGATAGCTAAGCTCAGTTGGTCTGGTGGTACAAGTACATGGGCATGTTGGCCTTCAGGGTCTACCAAACGCACCATTTCCACCCTGGCGGGACTTAAGGAATTAGCAAGATATTGACCTGGATCTGCAGACCAGCGAATTACATCTATTTTTTCTCCACGCAGTTCATTAACAACTTGCTGGATCCTTGAACCACGAGCGCCAATGCAGGCCCCCACAGGGTCAACCTCCCGCTCAACACTGTCTACCGCCACTTTTGTACGAGGTCCAACTGCCCTTGAAGGGGGATTTGCCTCGCGAGCTACAGCAACTATTCGCACTGAACCCTCCTGGATCTCGGGTACTTCATTCTCAAATAAATACACAACTAAGCCTGCATTTGATCGACTCACAAACATCTGAGGGCCACGCCTTGCAATCTCTGATACTTCTTTAAGAAAAACTTTAAAAGTAGCATTTGCCCTGTAATTATCATTTGGTAGTTGGTCGCGGCGCGGTAATTCAGCTTCAACTTCCGGGCGGCCTAAGCCGCTACTAACGGCCATGATTACACTCTGCCGTTCAAAACGAATAACTCGTGCGGTGAGTACTGGATCTTCTAAATCGGCAAATTCTTCTTGAATCATTCGCCGTTGCTGGTCTCGCAATTTTTGTGCTAACACCTGTTTGGTTGATGCGGCGGCCATACGGCCAAACTCATCTTTTTCCGGGGTAACATCCAGAACAACAGTGTCACCCAGTTGCGCATCTTCTGCGACCTGTTGTACTTCTTCCAGGGCGATCTGATGATCCTCACTTTCAACTTCTTCTACGATTATTTTAGAGGCGAGCACTCTGAAACCCTCCTCTTCAAGATCTAGCCCAACATCAAAAT
>VFLB01000171.1 GCA_009914645.1 Synechococcaceae bacterium Bin_79_3 | reverse complement strand
GTGTGTTTCATGCTCAAGCTGTTGCTGGGTGATCCAAATGCCCGCAAGCTGAAGCGCTACCAGCCCCTGGTGAGTGATATCAATCTGTTGGAAGAGGATATTGCACCCCTTACAGATGAAGAGCTGCGATCTCGCACCCTTAGTTTTAAAGCTCAGTTAGAAGCCGTTACCACGCCTGCAAAGCAACGCCAATTACTCGATGATCTCTTGCCAGAGGCCTTTGCGGTAGTGCGGGAAGCTGGCAAAAGGGTGCTTGGCATGCGGCATTTTGATGTGCAATTGATTGGCGGCATGGTGCTGCACGATGGCCAGATTGCTGAGATGAAAACCGGCGAAGGTAAAACCTTGGTTGCCACCTTGCCCGCTTACCTAAACGCCCTCAGCGGCAAGGGTGTGCATGTTGTAACCGTTAACGACTACCTTGCCCGCCGCGATGCGGAGTGGATGGGGCAGGTGCACCGGTTTCTTGGTTTGTCTGTGGGTTTGATCCAACAAGACATGAGCCCTGCGGAACGCCGTCGCAACTATGCATGTGATGTTACTTATGCAACTAATAGTGAATTGGGTTTTGATTATTTACGCGATAATATGGCAACAGATATTAGTGAGGTTGTGCAGCGTGAGTTTAATTTTTGTGTAATTGATGAAGTTGATTCAATATTAGTTGATGAAGCGCGCACCCCACTCATAATCTCCGGGCAGGTGGAACGCCCCCAAGAAAAATATCAACGGGCGGCTGAGTTGGCATCTAAATTAGAACGCTCAGCTGAAATGGGTAAAGATGGTATAGATCCAGAAGGTGATTATGAGGTGGATGAAAAGCAACGCAGTGTGATACTCACAGATGAGGGATATGCCAAGGCGGAGCAGTTGCTTGGGGTTACTGATTTATTTAGCGCCGCAGATCCTTGGGCCCATTTTGTTACAAATGCTTTGAAAGCAAAAGAGCTGTTTCTAAAAGACGTTAACTATATTTTGCGCAATGCTGAAGTTGTTATTGTTGATGAATCAACGGGCCGGGTGATGCCAGGTCGCCGTTGGAGTGATGGGTTGCATCAGGCGGTGGAGGCAAAAGAAGAGTTGGCGATTCAACCTGAAACCCAAACCCTTGCCAGCATCACATATCAAAACTTTTTTCTTTTATATCCCCGTTTAGCAGGTATGACGGGCACCGCAAAAACAGAGGAGGTGGAGTTTGAAAAAACTTATAAACTTGAAGTGGCAGTTGTGCCAACAAATAGAACCCGTACCCGTAGGGATTTAGTAGATCAGGTTTTTAAAAATGAATCCGGGAAATGGCGTGCAGTTGCCCTTGAAACCGCTGAGTATTACAAAGCTGGAAGGCCTGTTCTTGTGGGTACTACCAGCGTAGAAAAAAGTGAGCTGCTTTCTGCCCTATTGCAGGAGCAAAGCATTCCCCACAATTTGCTGAACGCCAAACCAGAAAATGTGGAACGGGAAGCGGAAATTATTGCCCAGGCCGGCCGTGCTGGTGCAGTAACGATCGCCACAAACATGGCTGGCCGTGGCACAGACATAATTCTTGGTGGCAACAGCGACTACATGGCCCGCCTCAAGGTGCGGGAATTATTACTGCCGCGCTTAGTGCGTCCGGAGGAGGGGCATCGGCCGCCTGTGCCACTGCAACGGGAAGCGAGTGCTGGTTTTGCAGCAGCTACCGTTAATCCAGCTAAACCTCTCAGTGAAGCAAGGGCGATTGGTCGCTTATTTCCTTGTGAACTTTCATCTGATACCGATCAAGCTCTTGCTGATCTTGCCCAGCAATTGGTAAAGCTTTGGGGTGATCGTTCCCTATCAGTTTTGGATTTAGAGGATCGCATCACCAGCGCTGCTGAAAAGGCCCCAACCGACGATGAAGGTATTATTAAATTGCGCCAAGTAATTGCCGCTATTCGTAGTGACTATGATGCAGTAATTGGTTCTGAACAGGCGCAGGTGCGTGAATTTGGTGGTTTACATGTAATTGGTACCGAACGCCATGAATCGCGGCGGGTTGATAATCAATTGCGCGGTCGTGCCGGGCGCCAAGGCGATCCGGGCAGTACCCGTTTCTTTCTTTCCTTAGAAGATAATTTATTGCGTATTTTTGGTGGTGAAAGAGTTGCTAATCTTATGAACGCTTTTAGGGTGGAAGAAGATATGCC
>VFLB01000243.1 GCA_009914645.1 Synechococcaceae bacterium Bin_79_3 | reverse complement strand
TCCCAGGGCTACTGCCAACAATTGGCTGGAGCAACTAATTACAGAAGTGCCCTGGAAACAGGAGCAGATCGAATTATTTGGACGCCGCCATCTCTTGCCCAGGCTCACCTGCTGGATGGCGGATCCAGGGTGCAGCTATCGCTATTCGAAATTAGAAAACAAAATTGAATCCTGGTCGCCAATAGTTACAACGATCCGCCAGCAAATCATTACTGCTACAGGCAGCCCCTTTAATTCTCTGCTTCTTAACTACTATCGCAATGGCACTGATGCCATGGGTTGGCATGCAGACGATGAAGCGGAACTAGATCCACTTGCAGCAATCGCCTCCCTCAGCCTTGGGGCCAGCCGTACTTTTCGATTAAAACCAAAAGCCCGTAGTTGCGAGCCCGGCAGCCAAAAAACGATCAGCATAGAACTAAATCATGGTGATTTGTTAATAATGGATTACCCCACCCAACAATATTGGTTGCACGCAATACCACGCCGGTTACGCATAAAAGAAGCACGCCTAAATCTCACTTTTCGCGTAGTAAAAAATCGAAAAAATTAAACTAATGGTTGCGGCATCGTTACTGGCGCTGGCATTGGCGCACAAGCCGGCACCCGCTGAGATACCACTTCACCAATAACCACAATTGAAGGTGCCCCAAAATTTTGTTCTGCCGCCGCGCTAGCAAGATCTTCCAAACTGGCAATTAGTTGTTTTTGGCCGTTCACACTGCCTTGTTGAATGATTGCTGCTGGGGTGGTGGGAGCTAAACCACCGGCCTGTAATTCATCGCAGATATATTGCAAATTATGCAAGCCCATATAAATAACAAGGCCATCACTACTGCGAGCTAAGCCACGCCAATCAACAGCTGGGCGAACCTTATCAATTTCCTCATGGCCGGTCACGAAAGTAACGGAGGAGCCTGCTTTGCGATGGGTAACTGGTATCCCCACATAGGCAGGTGCCGCAATACCAGCTGTGATCCCGGGCACCACCTCCACCGGCACCCCTTTGCTAACAAGGTATGCCGCTTCTTCTGCTCCACGACCAAACAAAAAGGGATCACCGCCTTTAAGCCGCACCACGCAGCGGTGCGTAGCTGCAAGTTGCACCATTAAGGCATTAGTGCTCGGTTGCGGTACGGAATGGAAGCCACGCCGCTTCCCCACGCAATGCACAACACATGTGGCAGGCACCAGTTCTAATAATTCCAGCGGCACAAGGGAGTCGTGCACTAAGGCATCACAACGTTGCAGTAGCCGATGAGCGCGCAATGTTAATAATTCAGGATCGCCTGGGCCTGCGCCAACCAAATAAACAATGCCAATCGGTGGTGCAGTAGTCATGGCAGAGAAACCAACTGCTTCAGCAGTGAGGAATAAAAATGCTGTTGTTGCAAAAG